>SKWE01000199.1 GCA_007129055.1 Syntrophomonadaceae bacterium | reverse complement strand
GTTCGAATCCGGGTGTCGCCTCCAAACTTTCGCCGGAGTGGCGGAACAGGCAGACGCAAGGGACTTAAAATCCCTCGACCATAACATGGTCGTACCGGTTCGATTCCGGTCTCCGGCACCAGAAAACAAAATTTTAGGAAACTAAAATTAAAAACCACCAAGCGGTGGTTTTTAATTATTCGAGTTTTAATAGATAATTCCTAAGGATGGTTTATTGAATAAATTAGGCGATTGCTTATTTGCTGATAAAATAAATAGCTATCGCCATTTTTTTTTGCGCTTTTTACCCTGCATACCCTGCTGAATTACTATTATTATTCCTGCGGCAATAACAATATCTCCAATACTTAAAAGTTGGTTATTTTTGTAAGGCAAGGAAATAACATCGCCAAGAAAGGCAAGCCATGTTTCCTCCGTAATAATTTTATGGAATGGGCTCTTTTCTCCAGCAGCCAGTTCTTCAGCAACTTCAGCTGGCATGTGTGTTGAATCAACTGGCATCTTACCATGGTTAGCAGTGATTACCAACAGATTAAGCAGTATTCCAAGTCCGACTATTAAAAAACCTGCATTCTTACCCTGCAAGAAAAAAAAGATTACAAGAATGGCAAAAGAAAAAGTGTGAAGAATTGGATATGCAGGTGCTAAAAAATAGGTTGAAATGGAAAAATCTATCCATATTATAAGTTGAATTAAAACAGCAATGAGAATTAGTGGCCAACCGGGTAGGGGAATCCGGCTCAAATATTTTATTTTACCGTTGCGGAGCCAGCCGATAATCAGTCCTGCCAGAAAAGCTTCCCAAAGCAAATTATCAGGCCTCCCCGGTAGAAATTATTAATTGAGCGTATCAGGAGAAAAGAAAGCTGATTGATTCTTCTTGCTCATTTCCTGATCTCTGTTTTGTTCCAGATTGAAGCTATTTTTGGGATAAAGCTGGACAAAAGCTTCAACTACTTTAGGATCAAATTGTGTGCCTGCACACTCCTGCAGTTCAGTTAATGCATCATTCGGTTCTAAAGCTTTGCGATAAGGCCGGTTAGTTGTCATTGCATCAAAAGCATCTGCAACCGCCAGAATCCGGGCCCCTTCTGGAATATCTTCGCCTTTAATTTGGTCAGGGTATCCGCTACCATCCCACCGCTCATGGTGATGTTTTATAATATCTGAACCGCCGGAAAAAAACTTTACTTCTTTTATTACTTCAGAACCCGCAAAACTATGCTTTTTCATAATGTCGTTTTCCTCATTTGTTAGCATGCTCTCTTTTTTTAGAATATGCTCTGGAACTGTCACCTTTCCAACATCATGAATTAAGGCTATATAATGTAAGAATTCAGCTCTGTCTTCAGGCCATTTCAGTTCACGGGTAATTGAAGTTACATACTCTGCCACACGCGATGAATGCCCCTTGGTGTAGGGGTCTTTGGCATCGATTGCCAGGGAAAGGCTTTTAATGGTGTCTAAAAAAGTTTCACGCATATTTATGTACGATTGAAAGGAATGACGGGCTATTACAAGTGGCAGTAAAAATAAGACCAGGCCCCAGAACCCGATATTAATATAAATAACTGCAATAAGAGCTCCCAGTGGAACCATGCTAATAAAAGTTGGTGTTGCCCATTTTAAGTTAATCAACCAAATTGCATATGGGTTATCTTTCTTGGTAAAAGCTAATATTAAGGTAACCAGGGTGGTGTTTAGTAAAAAAATTGTAACTATTGCTAAAATAAAAGCAGGGATATGGCTAATAGAAAAATCTGCAATACTCGGAGAAAGCACCCTGTAGGTAAGGGCTGCTACCCCAGTAGAAACAGTATACTGTAGTACATTAAATAGATGTTTAATACGTTCGTCTTCTTTAATTAGCAAAAACAGCTCTAAAGTTACTGAAATAAGAATTACTATAAGTGGTTGGAACAAGAGGATTGATGCGGCAATTGTTGCAAAACTAACCGATACTTTTCCTCCATGTGGAAGTGTCACTGGAAATAAGTCGGCTAGAATAATTATCACCAAAAAGACTAGAACAGGAAGCCAGTCGATCTGGCTCCAGTCCATAATTAAAACGGTATAAGCTAAGATGGCTATGGCAAGGAAGGATACAAATATAATATATATCAGTGATTTTTTTGGTAGAGTGTTGGTCAATTATGATGGTCTCCCCGTTTTTTATGCTTTAATCATAAATAATATGAAGCCGGCAGACATTTTAATGCTATTTTACCATCTGAACATTGCAGCGCCAGCCAGAACAAGACCAGCTAATGCGATTAGCGCCTTTATCAGGGTAAACTTCATGGTTTAGCCCCCTTTGCCAGGTAACTCAACGGTTTTCCGCTATAGCCGCTGGCGACGCTCCGCTCTTCTTCCGCTCACAATCATAATATACCATAATAAATATGCTGCCGGCTTCAGACCCTAACAACTTTTTAATATAGCAGTTTTTCTGTTAACTGCATCAAGCGTGGCACGTACAGTAGATTCAAGATCATCTCCCTTTATTAAAGCTGTTCCCAAAAGAATATCCTCCCGGTTATTTGAACTTAAACAGACTGCAATGGCTACTGCAGACTGTCCACCAATATGCAGTTTTTGCACTTCAGCTACAGCAAGCATTCCATTGGCTTTGATAGATTTTTCAATTGCCGATAAGACTGCTGCAGCCGTCAGATGAAGTCGATTCTGTCTGTTACTGGGGCCGGAAGCAAAGGAGGTAAAGGATTGATTTCCTTTAGCTATAGTAATCTCAACGGCGGTGTTTCTGTTATCGCTGCTATATCTAATTCTTTTGAAGTGGAACCTGCTATTTTTTTTAACCGGCATCTCCATGTCAGAATTAAGCTGTGCCACACTTATTTTTTTGTGATTTAGTTCCAACCCGCTTTTAACCAGAACAGCTGATTCAATATCCCTGACGATCTGCTTAGGGGAGCGTTTCCCGTTAGATAGAATATGAACTTCAGATATCTTGCCATTTTGACACGATACTTTTCCCGAAGCAACACCCTGAATGTTGGATATAATTGATTCTATCTCCGTTATGATCTTTTCACTGTCCTGTTTGATTTCAATAACCCCCCTGCATTTAATACTGGTCAGGCAAATATTACCTCATTCTTGGCTAATTCCTGTTTAACATTCTGAAAAGCCGCAGGCTTCACATTTCAGGCAGCCTTCAGCCCGAATCAGGGCACAGGTTCCGCAGTCCGGACATATTTCAAGGTTAGTGCCATTCATGTTATGCTTTATTCCTGTTTCCGCCTGGGCAAGGTTGCGCAGGGCCTGGCCGATAGCATCAGGAACGCTCATAATCTTATTTGGACCGAAACCCACCGAACGGGCGCCACCTATTCCCTCAAGCTGGGTGACAATATCATCGATACTAACTCCACAGCGCAGGGCAAGTGATATAAGGCGGGCTATTGCCTCAGTGAAAGCAACCACATCGCTTCCTGCCTTGCCGATCTGGGCGAACAGCTCAAAAGGTCTGCCGTCGGCTGAATTTACTGTAACAAAGAGATTTCCCAGGGCTGTCCTGATACTAGTTGTATGACCGCTTAGAGTTTTCGGGCGTTTGGTTGGTTTAATAAGGTCTACTGCGCTACCGTCTCCAACATTTAAAACCTGCTTGGTTCGGGAAGCATCCCGGTAAATGGTTATTCCTTTACAGCCTGCTTCCCAGGCTGTAATATAGGCAAATTTAACATCATCAACAGTGGCTTCCTGCTTCAGGTTAATTGTTTTACTAACTGCATTGTTTGTGTATTTTTGGAAGGTAGCCTGGTGTTTTACGTGCCAGCTATAATCAATCTCCATTGCAGTTTTAAATAGAGTCTTATATTTTTCCGGTACGGCAGCCCCTTCTGGAATTCTTCCGGTTTTTGCGATTTCCTGAACTAATTCATCGCTATAAAACCCTTCTTCACGGGCAGTATCCAGAAAAATGGGGTTAACCTCGGGAAGGTCAAGACCTCCCAGAATATTTTTACGGATAAAAGCAATGCTGAAGTAAGGCTCAATGCCACTGCTGGCGCTGGCAAGTATAGATATGGTACCTGTGGGTGCAATTGTGGTCCTGGTTGCGTTGCGGACCCGGTCTTCTGCCTTCCCGGTGTCATAGATGCTGCCCTCGAAGTTGGGAAAAACGCCGCGTTCTTCAGCTAACGCTACAGATGCTTCCTTTGCCCTTGTATCTATGAAATTCATTACCTCTCCTGCTGTTTCAATAGCCTTTTCGCTGTCATAAGCAATACCCAGCCTGACCAGCATATCGTGCCAGCCCATTATCCCAAGGCCTATTTTGCGATTCCCTTCTTTATGCATTAAAGCAATTTCAGGAATTACATAGTTGCTTGCATCAATAACATTATCCAAAAAACGGACTGCCACATTCACCAGCTTCCCCAGGTTGTCCCAGTCAACATGGGCATTATTTGTTACATATTTACCAAGATTAATTGAACCCAGGCAGCATGCCTCGTACGGAAGCAGCGGCTGTTCGCCGCAGTTATGGGCAACAATTCCATTGGCATCAAAGGCATTAACGCCCGGTACCTGTACATCGTAAACTACTTCTGCTACACCCGGTGTTACAGAAGTTACAGTAGCTGTAAATCGTTCCCTGTTTATTTTCCGGCAGTATGAATC
>SKWE01000123.1 GCA_007129055.1 Syntrophomonadaceae bacterium | reverse complement strand
GGGCTGGGCTTTTTTTCTCCTGTTTTAAAATCTTCCATAAAGTTTTCCAGGCCATGTGCAATTTCAGTAACATGCTGATAGCCCATTGTCCCGGCCATACCTTTAAGACTGTGAACTACCCGGAATGCTTCGTGCAGCTCTTCCCTGTCTTCAGGATCTCTTTCCATGTTTAATAGGCATTGGTTAAGAACCTGCATATATTCCCCTGCTTCGGCCTGAAATAGCTCTGCATATTGCATCACATCCATCCTGTAAACCTCCCCTGCACATCCAGATTAACTAAATCCCATAACTTTCGATAACTTCTTCAAACTGGATTTCTGTTATTTTTACCCCCAATTGATCTTTAATCATCACCAGTTCACCCTTTGCCAATAACCTGTCATTGGCCATTATTTCTACGGGGTCGTTGGCATTGCAATCAAGATCCACTATCCCCCCCCTGTTAAGGGAAAACAGTTCGCCGAGAGGCATCCTTGTGGAACCCAAAACTACCGTTATATCCATCGGAATATCCCTGACAAGCTCTAATTTTTGTAAATCGGCAGATGGGGGCAATTTAGGAGCAGCACCCGGCATCTTTTGCGGCTCCCGGGTTGCAGAACCCTGGCCAAAAAAGGTATCATCCTCTACACCGGGGCCTGTTGACGGTTGCTCCCCGACAGCCGCAGGGGCATCACTCACTTCTGTTTTCGGTTCGGTATCACTTTTTTCAGAAGCAGGCCCTTCGGCTCCGTAAAGGAGGTTGCCAGCCATTTCACGGGCAAAGTTCAAAGGGACAACCTGGAACATTACCGAATCAATTATATCTTCAACTTTTATTGTAAATTCAACATGCACAACCAGATCTTCAGGATCAAGGTTGCTAAAAGTGACCCTGTCATCGGCAAGGTCGATTACTTCCAGGCTGGGGGGTGATATATCGATAGGCCTTTGAAATAGATCTGACATAGAAGTAGCCATGGATCCCATCATCTGGTTCATCGCTTCCTGCACCGCGCTCAGCTCTATTTCAGTAAGATCCCCCTCTTTGCCCTCATGAGGTTCTCCCATCATTAAAGCGGCAATAATCAGGGCATCGTTTTTTTTCACCATCAACATATTACTACCCTGCAAACCGGCAACATAATCGACGTCAACAAGAACACAGGGTATGGGGTATTTTTCCTGAATTTCACCGACTTTAACTATATTTAATTTAGGGGTTGTAATATCGACTGCTTTATTAAGCAGTTCGGAAAGAGCTGTGGCTGATGAACCCAGTGATATATTGCCAACCTCGGCAATGGTATCTTTCTCCATATCGGTTAGCCCTGAGGGATCTGACTGGTTAGTTTCTGTTTCCGACAGCTTAATTGTTTCATCAATTTCACTTTGATCAAGTCCCGGAGCTTCACTGCTTGTATCCGGCCCAGGAGCTGCCTCTGGATCGGCAGATATATTATCCTCCGCTACAGGGGCTGATCCTGACTCTTCACCAAGCAGCTCGGCTGACATTTTCTTCGCAAAATCCACAGGAATTATCTGAACCATAATGCTGTCAATTATTTCAGCGACTTTCATCGTAAATTCAACTTTTACCACAGTTTCAATATCACTGATCCGTTCCAGGGGTTTTATTTCTTCCGAAAGATTTATTCTTTCAATTACCGGGGGAGATATCTCTATCGGCCTCTGGAATAGTTCAGACATGGAAGTGGCCATGGAGCCCATCATCTGGTTCATCGCTTCCTGCACCGCGCTTAACTCCATCTCATTGAGGGGCCCTTCCTTTCCCTCGTATGGCTCGCCCATCATCAGTGATGAAATAATAACAGCGTCTTCCTCTTTAATTAAAAGCATGTTGCTGCCCTGTAAACCTGAGCGGTAATTCACTTCTACGGCTAGGCAGGGTACAGGATACCTGTGCTGGATATCACTAAAATTAATCACATCTATTTTCGGGGTAGTTATATCAACAAATTTATCAAGAATCACCGACAGGGTGGTTGCCGATGAGCCAAGAGAAATATTCCCCACTTCACCTATCGTATCTTTTTCCAGGGCAGACAGTTCTTCCATGTTGGCAGCCTCCTTTCGCCTCAAATATTTGCAGTAAAACTATTTTAATTCTTACCGTTACTATATTAACGCAGGTTCTCAATTCTATCTTCCGGTTTGGAAATGCTTTTCAGCCGGACCCCGAAAGTTTCTCCTACTGTAATAACCTCCCCGGCAGCAAAAGGTTTGCCGTTAACAAATAAGCCAACCGGTTCATCTATCATACTGTCCAGTTCTATAACCGTACCAACTGTAAGGTTTAGAAGTTGACCGATAGTCATCTGGGTATCTCCCAGGCGGACAGAAACTTCAAGCGGGAAATCAAGAACCAGTTTAAGCTTTAAATCCATCTTTAGTTCTTCCTCACGGCTTGAATCATCGCTTAGAAGAGCATTCATTTCTTCTTCAGAGAGCAGGTTGCGGCTATCCACTTTGTTCACCTGCCTTTGAATTTTCTTCAGCAATGTAATCAACAACTTTAACCCCAAGGCGATTACCCCTGGTACCAGGCTGTACCCTGAAAAGGGGTTTTCCTTCAACCAGGAGTTCAAGTGGTTCACCACGACGGCGCTTCAAAGGCAAAACATCCCCTTCCTGCAGTTGCAGAAAATCATCCAGGGTAATCCTGGCCGAACCCAGGACAGCTTTAACTTCTGCCTGGGGAACCTGCAAACACTTCTCAATATTTCCAGGCTTATTTTTCGATGCTGACTGCTGGAACTGGTTGAACCAATGCTGGGCAGTAAGGCTGGATAGAATTTGTTCCAGCCCAATAAAGGGGAAGCAGAGGTTGACAAAACCCTGCACATTCTGGACGGAAGCCGAGAAAGTTACCAGGGCTACTGTTTCACTGGAAGCGATAACCTGGTTAAACTGCGGGTTGGTATCCATGCTTTCTATTTGCGGTTCTATCTGGGCGATACCTTTCCAGGCATAACCGAGATTATCTAAAAATTTTTCATTGATCTGTTTCATGACAGACAGCTCAATCTCAGTTAATTCCCTGATTTTTCCCGGCTGTTTTCCTTCTCCCCCAAAGAGCAGGTCAATAATGGTAAAAACAAAAGTCGGGTTAGTTTCCAGCATTGCTACACCCATATCTTTTGACATGTTAAAGATAGTCATCAGGGTGGGCACAGGCAGGGAGAAAACAAACTCTTCATATGAAACCTGGGCTACTGATACAACCTGCAATTTTACCGGTACCCGTAAAAATGATGTCAGGTAATTGCCCATAATCCGGGCATAATTCTCATGAATTATTTGCAGGGTGCGAATTTGCTCCTTTGAAAATTTAGTTGGCCGCCTGAAATCATAAGCCTGGTAATCACTGCCCGCATCCAGCGGTTCTTCTTCTAAATCTCCACTGGAAATGGCGTTGATCAGGGAATCAATTTCAGACTGTGACAATGCATCTTTCGGCATGTGCTCACCTCCTATCCGGATTAATTAAATAAAGAGATCAATGGTTAGCCCCTGACCAACAGAGTCAGGGCTTTTAATTCATCAGCTGTAATCAGGCTTCTTACATTCGCCTGCAGGGCTCGCTGGCTTGCTATCAGGTGCACCATTTCCATGGCCAGGTTAACATTCGAACCTTCCAGGAAAGACTGGCGCAGCACCCCAAAAGCAGGTGAACTGCCAGGGGCTCCCTGCTCCGGTTCTCCTGAAGCTTCAGTTGCCTGGTATAGTCCGTTGCTATCTTTAAACAGTCCGCCTTCATTAACGAAGGTATAAAGGTTTATCTGGCCCAGTTCAACAAGGTCACCCTCCTGGTTTAAACCCACGACCTGGCCGTCAGGCCCGATTACTACTGTATCTGCCCTTATCCCGGCCAGGTTAAAGGGTACATCTAGCGCTTCTCCCTGGTCGGTAATAATTGAACCTTCAGGATCGACGTAAAAAGCCCCCCTGCGGGTATAGGCTTCACTGCCGTCTTCCCTGATGATTCTGAAATATCCCCGACCTTCTATGGCTATATCCAGGGGGCGGTCGGTTAATAATAACGGCCCCTGATCAAAAAACTTGGTAACAGGGTACATGTGGGTTCCCTTACCAGCTATAGGTGCAAGTTCGCCTGGCAGGGGATCAACAGAATATCTTTTCTCCTGCAATTCGCCATATAACAGTTCTGTAAAGGATGCCTCTGAACGTTTATAGGCATTGGTATTGCTGTTGGCAATATTATCTGCAGTCTGCTGCAGCGAACGCTGGTAAGCAGCAATACCGGAAAAAGCATTAAAAAATGACCTGCTCATCAAATACCACCTCTCTTATTATCGGCATAGATCGATCAGGCTGAAGAGCCTACATCATTTACTACTTTGTCCAGAAGTTGATCATAGGTAATCATAATCTTCTGGGCAGCTTCATAGGTCCTTCTTACCATCATCAGGGAAGTCATCTCCCTTGCCAGGCTGACGTTAGAACCTTCAAGCGCGCCGGATAATACTTCAAAATCTTCCTCACCGTCTTCAGCGGCATCAGTGGTGAAATAATTATAGCCGAACTTTTCCATTAACGCATCCGGGCCAAATACCGCTATTTGCAGCTGTCCTGCCACATTGCCTTCTTCATCAATTATAGTTCCGTCAGGAAGGGTTCTTATCTGTTCGCTGTT
>SKWE01000041.1 GCA_007129055.1 Syntrophomonadaceae bacterium | reverse complement strand
GAAGTATTCAGGGTGTCTGGCCGGGGTGAGTTACATCTTGGGATTCTACTTGAGACCATGAGGCGGGAAGGGTATGAACTGCAAATATCGAAGCCAAAGCCTATCTTAAAAGAAATAGATGGTGAAACCTGCGAGCCATTTGAAAAGGTATTTTTAAATATCCCGGATTCTTATTCTGGAAAAGTAATAGAAAAACTTGGCGGGCGATTAGGCGAAATGATAAACATGCAGCCTGCAGGAGAGAATAACATCAAACTGGAATTCCTGATTCCGGCCCGCTGCCTGGTTGGTTTTCGTTCCGAGCTATTGACAGATACCCATGGAGAAGGGATAATGCATCACTTGTTTAGTCATTACGGCCCCTGGAGAGGCCCTTTCCCCGGGAGGCGCCGTGGTGTGCTGATTGCTTTTGAAAGTGGTGAAGCAACTCCCTATGGTATTCATAATATTGAAGAGCGTGGTGTTTTGTTTATATTTCCTAATGAAAAGGTTTATGCCGGGCAGGTAGTGGGTGAAAACTCGCGTGAGGACGACCTGGATGTAAATGTTTGCAAAAAAAAGCAGCTGACCAATTTCCGGGCCAGCGCTTCAGATGACGCTATCAAGCTAACCCCCCCACTCGTGTTTTCCCTGGAGCAGGCGATGGAATATATAGAAGATGATGAACTGGTGGAAATAACACCGAACGCTATACGCATGCGTAAAAGAATCCTTGATCGCAACATGCGCGGCAGGGCATCAAAGCGAAGCAGTAAGCAGGTTAATGCCTGAGTAAGTTATGTGGGCGCCGGTTAATGTTAATCTTCAATTCTTAATTTTGCTGATGATGCGCCGCCCGCTGAATATTCAGGGGCAGTAAATGTTACCTTATTTCCGTCAAGGACCGATAGCGCTTTATCGAGATCAGCAATTATATCATCGGGGTGCTCTGCCCCGACGCAAAGACGGATAAGATTTGCAGGAATATCCGCTAATTTGCGGCCTTCTTCACCCTGCTGTGAATGAGTCGATATGGCAGGAATTGTCGCTACAGACTTAATTCTTCCCAGGTCTGTTGCCCGCCAGATGCGGGTAAAGGCATCAAAAACATCTCTTGCTGCTTTTGCGCCACCTTTTACGCGAAATGACATCAGGTGCCCGTAGCGGTTAACCGGTTCGCCGTATTGCTCGTCATGCTCGGCATCAACCAGCCACAGGTACTTTGATGCCAGTTTGTGTAAGGGGTGTGAGTCCAGTCCCAGGTAATCAACTTTTTCAACATCTTTATGGTTTTCAAGGTATTTGGCAACTGTCATTGTTGAACGGCTTTGCATATCTACCCTGGAGCGCAGGGTGCGAATATCATTTAAGGCCAGGGCAGCATTCATCGGGGAGATATTAGGCCCGTTGTCCCGGTTTGGCAGGGTTTTGGCATACATGGAAAAATCAGCTTTCATTTCCGGGTTGTCAATATTGCATGTAATATTTTTTTTCGAAATAACAGCTCCTGCTATACCAAAACCGCTTGTAGATAGCGTTTTTGAAACTGATTGCACCACCAGGTCTGCGCCGAGGGCAAGCGGGCGGAGCAGGGCAGGCGTAGCCACGGTACTGTCTACAATCACTGGTATGCCGTGTTTATGAGCTAAATCAATAACTTTTTGCAAATCGAAAAAAGCCTGGCCGGGATTACTTGGCATTTCGCCGTAAAGAAAGCGTGTATTTTCATCAATTAATTTTTCCCATTCGCTTATGTCAGCGGAATTAACCACCCTACGCCAGGTGATTTTGCGCTGCCTTTCTTTCCTGATCGCAAACTGCTGAAATGTTCCCCCGTATACCTGGGCGGCAGCAACAAAATTAATTGGTTTTGACGGTTTTTTGTCGTCGGGAAGCAGGAAGGGGTCTACGGCGGTTTGAATGGCCGCCATACCGGAAGCTGTGGCTATGCAGGATGTTTCTATGTCTGCCCCGTAACCTTCCAGTAAGGCCAGTACTCCTTCAAGATAGTACATGCTGGGGTTGGCAATGCGTGAATAACACCAGGTTGGTATTTCATAGGCAAGGGCTGCTTCCATTTCATCTGCATCGCGGTAAGCCTGGGAAGTGGACATGTATATGGGTTCGATTATTGATCCCTGGTTAAAATCCAGGGCTTCCTGCATGGAATAAACCCCGTGAACAGCAATGGTATCAAACTTGCATTTTTTCATTTCCCCAAGATAATCATCGTGCCACCGGGCAGACCGCCCGGCTGCTTCTTTATAATGATCAATTCCTTTATGCTGCATGTCGACCTCCGCTTATTAAATTATTATGATTTGATGCAAAGACAATAACACAATTTTCTGAGACAAGTCAAATTATAATATCCTATTTATATATTGCAGCCAGTTAAATTATTGTTAAATCTGTTCCAGGTTGCAGGATGGCAGGATGCTTTATAGAATTATCCCTATTAATCAAGTCTTGTAAGATTATCAGTATTGAATTAGCCTAGAGAAGGGGTGGTATAGTGACGGAAAAACATGATGATATTAAGAACTCTGAAGCAAAACCGGCAGAAAATGAGGAAAAGAAGTTTAGTTATGCAAAAATATGGTGGATCGGTTTTGGCTTTTTGGGGGTTCAGCTGGCTTTTACCACCTATAATGCCTTTCTGCCGCTAATGTACCGTGAATTTTTCGATTCCAGGGCAATCATAGGTTTGTTGATGGGCACCGATAACCTGATTGGACTGCTCCTAATTCCTATTGTCGGGGCCTGGTCGGACAGGGTGAATTCTCCGCTGGGTCGAAGGCTGCCTTTTATTGTGGTAGCAATACCTGTAGCGGCATTAACCTTTTTTGCCATTCCCTTTGCTTCGGCTATTTTATGGACCCTTATCTTAACAGAAATTGTTTTTACAACGGCAATGCACTCCTACCGCGGCCCGGTAATTTCTCTTATGCCGGATCATACCCCGCCCGAAAAGCGTTCTGCTGCCAACGGAATTATTAATTTGATGGGCGGCCTGGGAACGCTGATAGCCTTTGGCGGTTTATCCTTACTTTATGATATAGATCCAAGGCTGACTTTTGGTATTGGGGCTGTGGTTTTGGTGTTAACCCTGATCATTGTTTGGGTTAAGGTAGATCGCCACCCGCCATATGTCGATAATACCCTTGTTGCTTCAAGGAACCCAATTGGTGAAGCTGTCCAGGGGATAAAAGTTCTGCTTCAACCGGCCAATTTTGGTCAGTTCTTAATCCTGGCGGCCATGCTGACTTATTTTATCGGTTTTGCCGGACTTGATGCCATGTTCCCTATTTACGGCGTAGAAACCCTTGGCCTGACTGAAGGCAGGGCTGCATTTATCTTAACTACTTTTGCCGGTTCATTTTTGATTTTTGCCCTGCTTGCCGGTTTTATTGGGACCAAAATAGGTAAAATACCGGCCATGCTGATCGGCCTGGCCTTGGTTCCAGCCCTTTTCCTGCTGGCAATTCCGGTTCGTAGTCCCCTGGTCATCAGTGTAATATTTGTATTTGCAGGTTTTGCCTGGGCCCTGGTCAATGTTCAGGCTATGCCCCTGATTGCCGACCTCGGGGGACGGGATCGAATAGGTTTTTATATTGGTCTTTATTACATATTTACGATGACCGGCCAGATGATTGGGCCGTTTGTGCTTGGTTCAGCAATGGATTTGATGGGCAACCAGGGAATGTTTATAGCCGGTGCGTTTGTATATGCCCTGGGTTTTGTGCTGCTCCGTGCCGGTCAGCGCCGCCTGGGCGCAGATCCTGAGGAACTGGCCCGCAAGGTTCGAGCAAAAGAAAATGGAATAAATGAACAGCAGTGATCGGATAAGATAATGAGGCAAGGTCCCGGATAGTTTGTTAAGGGGCTTGAAACATTGATTACCATAAAACGGTCACCCATGTGACGTATTTGCGTCGCACTGGTGACCGTCTTTTATTTGCTCCATGGCCAGTTTTATATCTGTAACCTGCACGTAATGTCATATAATTACAATTTAAGGTTAGCTAAATATTTTAATGAAAATAATTTTACGCTTAAAACCTTTATTTTAAAGGGTTTATTTAGAACATTCCTGTTCAACTTGTACCGGTCGCCGGTACTTTGGCACGATGCTTGCTCTATATGTAAGTAGAAAATAA
This sequence comes from Syntrophomonadaceae bacterium, assembly GCA_007129055.1. Lineage (GTDB taxonomy): Bacteria > Bacillota > Dethiobacteria > DTU022 > DTU022 > SLQM01. The sequence goes on along the minus strand of SKWE01000041.1, from coordinate 535 downwards.
AAAAAGGGAGGTTGCAAAAATGAAAAAAACAATTGAATGCACAAACTGGAAAGATTACGATGGGTTGAACGGAGCAGTAATGTTTTGCAGCGCAGGAGCATACGGCAAGAAATTAACAGAAGCTGAAGCAAGGGCATGCGGCTGCACGATGGCCAACAGGGAAAAGTGCATGAATGCTATGGTAAACAGTATGGGATACGGCCTGGTTCCCGAAATTGAAAAAGAGACAGCCACAAAAGAAATTGCATTAGTCTACGCACCCCTGGCACATGCGGTTTAATGAAAATCATTACCTGGCGGCCGGTGAAAGTAAAAACAGTGACAGGACCAGGTTTAATAATCGGGAATCACCTCCTGGCTAATGAGCACTTTAAGAAAGCTTAAAAAAAGCAGCTTAAGGTGCTCATTACATTTTTCCGTGCAATTTATTATAAAATTATGTATAATGGTATAAATATTTACTGCAGGTTGTTCCTGCCCGAAAGAGAGAAGTTTTACGACAGGGAGAAAAGGTGTGAATCCTGGTGTTTAAGAT
>SKWE01000132.1 GCA_007129055.1 Syntrophomonadaceae bacterium | reverse complement strand
TAATGTCAAAACCAAAATGCCGGTCAAATCGCTCATCTTCAATAGCGATAAAAGCATTTTGAACATGTTCCGGTATATCAGAAAGATCAACAGCTATCCGGTTCTGTTCTTCATGCAAAGCAGTGACCTCATTGCCATCCTTATCATAGAGGTAGGATGTCTCGACGGTTCTTAAACGCTCGGGGTCCAGTGGTGGAGCATCATTAATATAATTACTAACAACAGCTGCAGCGGCTCCTCCACCGATCAGGGTAACTAAGAGTATTACCAGTAAAATGATCTTAATAATCCTGCGTGTTTTACGCGGATCTTTATTCTTTTTATTTATGTTTTTATCAAAAGGTGCTTTTTTTTCTGCCAAAAGATAAACCCTCCCAAAATAGAAAAATCATCTGATCTGATTATAACATAACTGCTCAATCGTTATAATTAAAAGAGATGATTAGGATAAACATAGCTTTATTTTACAAGATTTAAAAAGCCCCAAGGTGTTCAAACAGAGTCTTCAGTGAACCGCTGTCGGGCAGTATTAAAACACTTCCTTCTATTCCATCCTCTTCAACGTTAAGCTCTGTTTTCAGCAAAATCAATTGATCATCAACTGTTTTTGTTTCAGCAATTACAGTACCCAAAACAGCGCCGGCCATATCTATGCCAAGTTTGGGGGGAGAGGCATTAAAGGTAAGGCCGGTCATAAAAGACAGTGCGCTCAAATATGAACCTGTTATAATATTGCCCAGTTCCATCAGCAGGGAACGTTCCATTTCATCTAACTCTGATGAACCTTCAGGCAGTATTCTGGAAACTAAATTTTGTGCAGCTTTAAGCGGCATAACAAAAACAATAACCAGTTCAAAAGATGGGCAGTCAGCTTCACAGAATGTAGCGGCAACCAGGCTTTCGGGATCACCGAATGATTCAGGTACATCCTGCAAAGGCGCAACCATAACTACAGGTACTTCCATATCAATTCTTTCATCTTCAAGCATAGTAGACAGGGCAGTAACAGCATTGCCAACTCCTATGTTAGCAAGTTCCTTTAAAAGATCCTGTTGCGATTCGCTTATTATGTCTGAAGAGCTCACTTCTTCACCCCCGGTTAAATCATTATCAAACTCATGTATCTATTCTTTCTTTGCCCTGAATATACCTTCAGGTGATACTAAATAATTTTTATTTGGTTTTTCATAAAAGGTATATTCAATTAGTAATTGATCATGTAAAATATTTATGTGTTAAAATAATACTGGAATAAATAATGAATTAAAATAGGAGGAGTAGCGGATGAGTAAACAGCAACAGGCATACCAATATACTCAGAATGACATACAAGGTATGGAAGCTTTCTTTTATCCAGAATCAATAGCAGTTGTAGGAGCCAGTCAGAATCCTCTAAAGCCTAACGGAATCCCTCTCTACCTGTTAAGCATGTTTAGTTACACGGGCGATTTATACCCGGTAAACCCCAAATATGATAATGTAGGCGGATTGAAGTGTTATCCTTCCATACTTGATATAGATGCGCCCATTGACCTGGCAATAATCGGGGTTGCAGAGGCACAGGCCATGGATGTATTGTATCAATGCGCTGAAAAAGGTGTAAAAGCTGTAATAGTATTCACTTCAGGCTTTGCTGAGGTGAGCGAAAAGGGCAAAGTAAAACAGGATGAGATGAAAGAACTTGCTGATAAAAGCGGTATGCGCATACTGGGACCGAACTGCCTGGGAGTATTAAACTATTACAACGGTTGCATGGCCAGCTTTTTTTACAACCAGGCCAAAAAAGATCTTGTGCATCCTGAAACACTCTCTTTTATAACCCAGAGCGGCGGGCTTGGCGGTATTATATACCAGATGGTTACCCAGTTATCGATCGGTTTCAATTACTTCGTTAGCACGGGTAATGAAGCTGATGTCTCCTTTGCGGAAATGTTGAATTACCTTGTCAACAGGGATGAAGTTAAAATTGTTGCAGGTTACCTGGAAGGGCTTCAGGGTGATGGAAAAGTGTTTATCGATGCCTGCCGGACGGCTTTGGAGAACAAGAAACTGGTTACCATGCTAAAAGTGGGTAAAACCGAAAGTGGCGCTGAAGCTGCAGCATCACATACAGGAGCGCTTGTCGGCTCAGATGAAGTTTATGATGGTGTGTTTAAACAGTTTGGAGTCCCAAGGGCTGACGATGTTGAGCAAATGAATGCTTTGATTGCCCTTTACGCTACCGGGCGTTTGCCTGCCGGTAAAAGGATGGCTGTAATAACTATTTCCGGTGGGGGCGGTGTTGTAGTAGCTGATAAATGCCCGGAATATGGATTGGAAGTAGTAAAGCTAACTGACCCAACACAGGATAAACTTCGGGAATTCTTACCCACCTTCGGCTCGGCTAAGAACCCTGTTGATCTTACATCACAGCTTTTTATAGACACGGAGCTTTTTCAGCGGGCCCTGCGTCTGGTTCTGGAAGATCCTGATATTGACGTTGCCGGGTTTTTCTATAACCTGGAAATGCCAGATCCGGAAGCCGGCAAAAAAATTATTGAAGTATACAATGAAGTTGAAAAGCCACTAATCATATTTACCTGGCCAACAGGTCAGGATTATGCTGTTGAAGCTAAACGAAGCCTTGTTCAGGCCGGTGTTCCGGTAATAGAACATATTCCAAGTGGGCTGTGGGCAATTAGTGCTCTTGCAGATTGGAACAGGTTTTCCGGAAAAGAGTTGGTCTATCCTGAACATACAAAAGGCTGCGAATATAAAGAATCAATCGATATGTTAAATGAACAAATTACATCAAAGGGTAAAGCAATGACTGAATGGCGCTCAAAAGAGCTCTTAAAAAATTATGGAATACCTGTAACCAGGGAAAGACTTGCCAAAAATGAAGTCGAAGCTTTGTCGATAGCTGAAAAAATAGGCTATCCTGTTGCCCTTAAAATAATGTCTCCTCAACTGTTGCATAAAAGCGATATAGGTGGTGTAATCCTCGATGTTGGCTCAGATGAGGAGCTCAGGAGCGCTTACCGTAAAATAATCAAAAATGCGGAATCATCCAGGCCTGATGCATTTATCGAAGGAGTGTTAGTTCAGGAAATGCTTGGTAAGGGCTTGGAAGTAATTGTTGGGGTAAAAAATGATCCCATATTCGGACCAGCGGTAGTTTTCGGCCTCGGGGGTATATTTGTAGAAGTTATGAAAGATGCTGCAACCAGGGTAGCCCCATTGCGAAAAGAAGATGCCCTGTCTATGATAAATGAGATTAAGGGCAGTCCCTTGTTTAATGGGTACAGGGGTATGCCTCCTGCAGATATAGACGCATTGGTAGATATATTAATGAAGGTGTCTCGTCTTGCAGTTGAACTTGAAGGGAAAATAGGCGAAATTGATATTAACCCTTTGATTTTGTACGAAAAAGGCAAGGGAGCCGTTGCTGCTGATGCATTAATTATCAAGAGTTGAAGCAGTGTTATCCATATAAATGCTATGTCGTTTATGGTATAATGGCTTGGGGTGATTTGATTGCCGAAATTAAAAATAAAGCTGGCAGATTATATCCTGATCGGGGCCATCCTGGCATGGGGCATTGTCGGATTCTGGTTTAATATTCAGGAGGCCAGCGCTTCAGGGCAAAAATATGCGTCAATATATGTTCAAAATCAAAAGCAGGCGGAACTGTCTCTTTCAACTGAAGATCGCTACGATTACAGCTTCACCTTTGGCAGCAATGGAGAACACACAGCTCTTGTTGAAGTTGAAGAAGGGCGGATTAGAATGATGCCCCTTGATGGTGATGTTTGTCCGAAACATATTTGTTCACATACAGGATGGATTGAATATTCCTATGAAAGTATAGTTTGCCTTCCGAACCAGATCATGATTGTTTTTACTGATAGAACAGCAGGCAGCGGAGAAGAAGGACTTGATGGAGTCACCTACTAAAGAATAGCTTTAAGGTTATCAGTATTTTTGATCTATTCTTTTTCGTTAGCTGCCGATCGGCAGCGTTTTCGTGTTGACAAAGAAAATAAAGGTCTATATAATTACTTTAGTTTTTTTGGGGTGCCTATGATGCAGATATATTTACCGGAAGTTCGATCAAAAAGTGGCGAAGCAGTCGAATATACCTTCAGGTGTAAGCTTGATGAATGCTACGATGATTTCCATGATGGCGGAACACTAGATCTGAAGGTAAGTGTTACCTTCAGCGGTGGTAACCTGGTCGTCAGTGGAAACCTGGAAACTTCTGTTGGGATGAATTGTGCAAGGTGCCTTAAGGAGTTTAAATACAAATTCAAAACCAACTTTACCGAATCATTTAGTTACATTGAGAAATCTGAAGATGATTATACCCGGAAAGACTTATCTGCTGAAACTGCGGATGAGCTTGTTGTCAGGGGCGACTATTTATATCTGGAAGAATATGCAAGGCAACTAATTATATTGGCACAGGATTACAACCCACTGTGTAAGCATGATTGCCAGGGCTTGTGTGCCGGATGTGGACAGGATTTAAACGAATCAAACTGCAGCTGCAAGGGAAGCAGCAGTGATATTGACCTGAGAATGTTAAAATTAAAAGAACTGCAAAACTAGATAAGTGCCAGATAAGGAGGCGTTACAGTGGCTGTTCCAAAGCGTAGAACATCAAAGTCAAAGCGGGATATGCGGCGATCACAAAATAAGCTATCAGTTCCCCGCCTGGTTGCCTGCCCGCAGTG
>SKWE01000276.1 GCA_007129055.1 Syntrophomonadaceae bacterium | reverse complement strand
TGATTCGCGAAATTGCCCGTGAGTTTGCCGACCCGGCCAACCAGCCGGCGCACCTTCCAAGCCATAAACGTGATGGCGCAGGGCCAAACCATGTAAACAGCACATGGTTAGCACAAGCCCAGATTACGCTAAATGCGCTGGTTGGTACGATCGATCGCCGCGGTGGTACAATTTTGCCGCGAAATCCTAGCATGCCAGGATTTAATGCCCTTTTTCCAATTTCGGAAGAGCTGCAGGAACAGATGCCGGAAATCAGGAGGGAACGAATTGACAACTGGGAAGAACGTGGACCATTTATGAGTTTCCCGCACGGCAATTTTGCTACCCTGCCGTATGGTATTCTCAATGAAACTCCTTACCCGGTTAAAACAGCCTTGATCAGGGGTTATAATCCGCTTTCTTTCCCCGATCATCTAACAATGATAGAGGCATTTAAGAAGCTTGACTTTATTGTAAACTGTGAAATATATCCATCTGAAATGGCCTGGCTCTCAGACATTGTGCTGCCCGAGCCGATCTGGCTTGAAATCTCAGGCATGGGTCCACGTGGTTATCACAGTCTATACCCTCAAATACACGTGCGCAACCCGGTAGTTCCCCAGCTGCATGAAGAGGCAAGAGGTTTTGGTGGTATAATTCTTGCGCTTGCCGAAGCTATGGGTTATGGAGAATATTTCCGTGATACGTCCGAAGGCGGTTCTGGGAATATTAGCGGTGGGAAATTCAACAACCTGCGCTTACAGGCCCTTGGAAGCAGCTGGAATGAACTGGTTAACAGCCCAACAGGATTATGGGAACCGGAAGATCCAGCTGACAAAGAGTTTGTTCCGCGTGAAGAGTTTGGTACTCCCAGCGGTAAGATCGAACTCTATTCAACTTTATTTGAAGAGAATGGTTTTGACCCTTTGCCGACATGGAAACCTCGTCGTGAAGAACCCGATGAAGAATACCCATTCTACATGGTTATCAGTCGGGCTCCAATGCACAAGATGACTCAGACCCAAAATAATGTCCTTGCCCTTGACGGTTACCCTGAAAACTCAGCGGTCATGAATAAGGCTAAAGCAGAGGAAATGGGTATCAGCGACGGCGATGAGGTCTATGTTGAATCACGCAGTGGCGGCTGGATGGATCGTGAACGGAAAATCAAATTAAAGGCTAAGCTTATAGAAGGTGTTCGTCCCGATACTGTTATGATTTACCATGGTTTTGGGCGTTACAGCTCCTACATGACTGAGGCATTCGGTCGTGGCGCCAATGAAGGGGATTTGATTCTGTCCATGGACTTTAATGAAATGAGAAGGCTCAATGACCCCGGAATGGGGGCCGCTATGCAGGACCATGTTGTGAAAATCTACAAGGCTTAATCAGCTTTGTTGTTAACTAATTACGATCGATTTGATAAGGAGGAATGTTTAAGATGGCAATTGCTGATCATGCTATGCTGGTAGACCAATCGCTGTGCATAAACTGTGATGCCTGCACCCTGGTTTGCAAGCAGATTTATGGCTTGACTAAAGACATCTACAGGACCCAGATTGATACTTACGAGCACGGTACCTACCAAGAATCAATAGAGGTGTTTAATAAAAAAGCCTGCATGCATTGCAAGGAAGCGCTGTGTGTTATCTCGTGCCCTACCAGGGCCATGCATAAGGACGAAAATGACCTGACCGTTTTCGATGAGCGGATCTGTATTTCATGTAACTATTGTATTGCCAATTGCCCCTACGGAGTGATCACTTTTGACCGTACAAAGGGCATAATGGAGAAATGCAGCCTCTGTGACAAAAGAGTGGATAATGGGTTGACACCTTTTTGTCATTCTGTTTGCTCGCCACAGGCTATTAAATTTGGCAGCAGGCCCGCCATGATTGCCGACGGAACTGCCCGGGTTAAGATGCTTCAAGACCAGGGTTATGAAGAAGCCAATCTTTATGGTGTTGATCAGTTTGGTGGTTTAAGAGTGTTGCTGGTTTTACAATATGGCCCTGAGAAATACAACCTTCCGGAAGAAACGGAAGTTCCGGCCAGCAAAGGTGTATTAAAATACCTGTTATCACCATTCGGCGGGATAGCAGCGCTGGCAGCAGTCGGTGCCCTGATTTACAATTACACCAGCAACAAGAAAAAACCGGCTTAAGAGTAGACTTAAAAAGCCGTGAACTGGCATGCGCACTCCCTGTATCAGGGGGGTGCGCTTTTTTTGTGAAATAAATCATTAATCCTATAATATTTATATCAATAAATCGTGTAAATTTATAGCTTAAAATACCAGCAAATTATAACTATCAAATAGCACCAAACCTATTGCAATTAGGGCATAAAAACTATTGACATAAAGAAATGTTATAGGTATAATTAGCCTGATTGTTAAATAGTTTAAGTATTTTGTTCATGTTTGGTGGGCTCGTTAAATAAACTGGTCTGAGCAGCTAAAAAGAAGTTAAAACCCTTTTTGATAAGGGATTTTTACTTTATGTGACAATTATCACAAATTTCATTGATTTGTAAATAGTTTAAACATCATAACCCTAATTAATTGCTAAATAGTAACTATATTATTACAGGGAGTGTTTACTGGTTGAGAAATGGTACTTTTTCAGGTTGTTCAGAAGAGATAAAACGTTGCAAAAAGCTGTATAAAGAGTTTGGTGAAGCAGAAGTTTTTTTAACCGGTATTTGTAAGAAAGCAGATCAATATTTTCAAAAAAATCCTGTTGATGTAATCCCATTATTTGATGCCGAAGAAGCGGAAAATAAAATCAGAAGTGGAAACTCTATTAAACTGAATCCGCCTTTGGTGAAAAAACAGTTCGGTGAGCTGTTTAAGAAAGCAACAGAAGTAATGGCCCAGGTTAACAAGGAGCTAAAGCATACAGCAAAAACTTTAGACGACAAATTGGAACAGTTTTTAAAAGCTTCTTCTGATGAATTGTCCAAGGAGGATGTTTACAATTTTAGAGACTCCCTGATCAAAGAAACTGTGCTGGAGAAAGACATGGCCACGTTTCTTTTTTCATTTTTGTTATCTTCCTTTTACAGGCAGCAACTAGATTCTATCAAAGAGGTCATACGGACAGATCTCTGGGAGGGAGGGGAGTGCCCGCTATGTGGGGAAAGGCCTCATTTTGCCCTGTTAACATCAGATTCAGGCGCGAAACAGCTCGAATGCTGGTTATGCGGTACTGAATGGATTCATACACGGGTTAAGTGTCCGTTTTGTGATAACGAAGACCATGAAAAGCTTGGCTATTTTACTATAGAAGATAGTGAAATATGCCGGGTCAACGTTTGTAATTCTTGCTGCCAATACTACAAGGTTTTCGATGCCCGCAAGTTTCACGTGGGTGAAGAAGTTGTTTTGACCATCCACAACCTGGCTACTTTAGACTATGATCTTTTGGCCAGGCAGGAAGGCTATTTACCCGGTTCCGGACTGGAATGGGTGAATGATAGCGAAGTAAGTGACAGACAAGACTAGGAGGTGGATTTATCAATGGATTTAAGCAGACGCAGTTTTCTTAAACTGGCCGGTTCAACAGCAGCTGCAGCAACATTAACCGGCGTAGGCCTGCGCAAGGCCTCTGCGTCTCCCAGCGAACCGCTGCGCATTAAGTTTACTAAAGAGGTTTATACAACCTGTACTTTCTGCGGAGTTGGCTGTGGGATTATCTGTAATGTACGCGAAGGGATTATCGTAAATGCTGAGGGTGATCCTGATCACCCAATTAATGAAGGAACCCTCTGCAGCAAGGGCTCTTCAACCTTTAACATTTCCTATATTTACGATGAGAAAGGCAAGCCCAGACTGAACCCGAATCGTTTGACCGAGGTTCTTTATCGTGCCCCCGGTGCAAGCGATTATGAAGTTCTTGAATGGGATACCGCCCTGGACATGATCGCAGAAAGAATTAAAGACACCCGTGATCGGACCCTGGTTGAGACTGTTGATGTTGGCGGGAGACAGGTAACTGTTAACCGGACCAACGCCATCAGTTGGCTTGGCAGTGCCTGGTGCACAGGGGAAGAGAACTATCTTTTCCATAAAATGGTCAGGGCTATGGGTGTAATTAACGTTGACCACTGTGCCCGTCTCTGACACTCTGTCACGGTCGCCGGTCTTGGCGCCACATTTGGCAGGGGTGTTATGACAAATCACTGGAATGATTACCAGCACAGTGATGTAATGATGGCTATAGGCGGGAACACCGCAGAAAACCATCCGATTTCAATGAAGTGGATTGAAAAAGCGCGCGAAACTAAAGGTGCAAAATTAATCTGTGTGGATCCCCGTGTATGCCGTACTGCAGCAGTGGCCGATCTTCATGTGCCAATTCGTCCAGGCACCAACATTGCATACCTGGGCGGTTTGATTAACTATATCCTGGAAAATGAACGTTACCACAAAGAGTATGTTGAAGCATATACTAATGCTACTTTCCTGATTAATGAAAATTATGCTTTTGATGATGTAACAGGTCTATTCACAGGCGCCCAGGATGATCCTGTCCGCAACGCTACCAGTTACAACCAGGAAGACTGGCAGTACCAGACAGATGGAGAAGGCAATATTCTAAAGGATCCCACACTGGAAGATCCTAATTGTGCTTTGAATCATCTTAAAGAGCATTTCAAACCATATTCTATTTCTAATATCAGCAAGATAACCGGCGCTTCAGAGGATGTTCTCAGGGAATCTTACGAACTGTTCAGTTCTACAGGGCAGGCCGGTAAAGCCGGTAACATTCTTT
>SKWE01000161.1 GCA_007129055.1 Syntrophomonadaceae bacterium | reverse complement strand
TACTGAATATCTGGAGCAGGCTTCTTCAATCTTTAAAAATAATGGAATTTTAATGACAAGCGAGGTATAAATGATGAGCGTTCCCGCTATAGGAATAAATGATCGAGTAATTAAGCTGCGTAATGAAAGCGAAAACACCGCTCCAACTTTAACAATAGAGAGGGCTCTGCTTGTAACTGAAGCGTACAAAGAACATGCTGACTCAGTTTCAACGCCCATGCTGCGTGCATTAACTTTTAAGCATATAATGGAAAATAAAACTATTTGTATAAACGATGGAGAACTGATTGTTGGTGAACGAGGTCTTAAGCCGCAGTCTGCTCCAACATACCCGGAATTATGCTGTCATACCGTTGAAGACTTTAATTTGATCAGTAAACGAGAAAAAATTGCATTCAGGGTTAACGATGATGTAAAAGCTGCCCAGGAAAAAGAGATTATTCCCTTTTGGGAGGGACGGTCCATGCGTGATAAAATATTTAAGCGCATGAGCAAGGACTGGCATAATTGTTATAATGCAGGAATATTTACTGAGTTCATGGAACAGAGAGCTCCGGGCCATACCGTGGCTGGAGGTAAAATATACAAACAAGGTATGCTGGACTTAAAGGAAGAGATCAATGCAGAGCTGCTTGCCCTTGATTATAAGAATGATCAAACTGCTTATGATAAAGGTGAGCAGCTAAAAGCAATGGCAATTTGTGCCGATGCTATCATTACCTTTGCCCGCCGACATGCTGTGAGGGCCAGGGAGATGGCTGCAGTTGAAAGTTCTCCGGAAAGAAGGAAAGAGCTTGAAATAATCGCCACTGTTTGCGATCGCGTTCCTGCTTCAGCCCCGGAAACTCTTTGGGAAGCTTTACAGTATTACTGGTTTGTGCATTTAGGGGTAATCACCGAACTGAACACATGGGATGCATTCTGCCCGGGCAGGCTAGATCAACACCTGGAGCCCTTCTACAAGAGAGATCTAGATAGTGGCAGACTTTCAAGAGATACTGCTAAAGAACTGCTCCAGTGTTTCTGGATAAAATTTAATAATCAACCGGCGCCACCCAAAGTTGGAATTACACTAAAGGAAAGCGGTACTTATACAGATTTCGCAAACATTAACCTCGGCGGGTTACGGCCTGATGGCAAGGATGGTGTAAATGACGTTACTTATCTTCTGCTTGAGGTAATCGATGAAATGCGACTTTTACAGCCAAGCTCGAATATCCAGGTCAGTAAGAAAAATCCCGACCTGTTTATTAAGAAAGCCGGCGAAATTATAAGAAAGGGCTGGGGGCAGCCGTCGGTTTTTAACGTTGAGGCTGTTATCATCGAACTTTTAAGGCAGGGGAAAACGCTTATCGACGCCCGCTGTGGTGGTACGAGCGGCTGCGTTGAAACCGGAGCTTTTGGTAAGGAAAGCTACATACTGACCGGTTATTTTAACCTGACCAAGGTCCTTGAAATTACTCTTCATAATGGAATAAATCCGGTAGATGGAAATCGCCTGGGAATAGAATCCGGCGAACCAAAAAACTTCCAGAGCTTTGATGAGCTGCTTGAAGCGTTTAAAAAACAGCTAAGCCACTTTATAAATATTAAAATAGAAGGCAACCAGGCTATTGAGAAACTTTACTCAGATCAGATGCCCGCGCCTTTTTTATCGCTTATCATTGACGATTGCATCCAGAATGGAAAAGATTATAATGCTGGCGGGGCACGGTATAACACTAATTATATCCAGGGTGTTGGTATTGGAACTATTACAGACTGTTTATCTGCAATTAAGATCCATATTTTTGATCAAAAAAGAATTAGCTGGGATGAGCTGCTGGAAGCTTTGAATAATAACTTTAAAAATGGTGAAGCCCTGCGCCAACTGCTATTAAATAAAACCCCCCGTTACGGAAATGATGATGATTACGCCGACAATATTATGCAGCAGGTATTTTACATCTTTCATCGCCTGGTAGACGGACGGAAATCAATAAGAGGCGGAACATACCGCATAAACATGCTTCCAACAACCAGTCATGTTTATTTTGGCTCGGTAATTGGAGCAACCCCTGACGGAAGGTTAGCCGGCAAACCACTTTCTGAAGGCATCTCACCAGTTCAGGGAGCAGACTTTAACGGACCTACCGCTGTAATCAGGTCAGCTTCAAAAATGGATCATCTTCTTACCGGAGGCACGCTTCTTAACTTAAAATTTTCTCCCGCAGTGCTGGAAGGGGAAAAAGGGCTAAACAGTCTTGTTCATTTGATTAGAAGTTATTTCAGGATGGACGGACATCATATTCAATTTAATGTAATTGATGCTGATACACTGCGAGAAGCGCAAAAGAACCCGGAAAAGTATGGTAATTTAATTGTACGGGTTGCCGGTTACAGCGATTACTTTAACAACCTTAACGTAGACCTGCAAAATGAAATAATAGAAAGAACAGCCCATGCTGCCTTGTAGTTGTTGAAATTTATACACCTTATTGTGATTGACAAGAAGGTCTAAATAACATAAAATAACACTGCAAAGGGGAGTAGCTCAACTGGCAGAGCAACGGTCTCCAAAACCGTAGGCTGCGGGTTCAAGTCCTGTCTCCCCTGCCATTGATGATAATGAGATGCTGCAATGTCAATGCAGCATCTCATTTAAATATACTGGTTTTTCGGGAAGGAGCCCGTTAATGCCCAGACAGGACTTACTGCTTGAGCTTCACAAAAATGCTTCCCCCAGCCTGCAAGGACATGATGCACTTACAAAAGCAGTCGAGCTTTTTGAGATAATCGGTAATGAGTTATCAGCTAATCAAACCGCAGATATTCTCAGGCTTGCAGAAAGAATCCGCATAAACAGCTTAAAAGAAGAAGATGATTTCTTAAACCTTGATGGCAGTATAGAACTTTCACTTCAGGATATTGTATCAAGCGATTACCTTGTTGATAAAATATCATACTGGGTCGAACAGATCAGGGAAGAGTTATTTGGAGTAAAAGAACCACCATTTCCTGATGATCTTGACAGTTCCATCAGCTGGATAGAAACAACCGCTCTAATTGATCTGGAAAATAAAAAATCTGCCGGAGCTTCAACTGAAGATAATATTCAAGAGCATGCGTTCAGCCAACAGGCGGGTGTCCCCTTTCTGATGAGGGACATATTAATTCCTAAAAAAAGCAGTGTTAATTCTATCTGGGTTCAGCCGGGCACCCTACTTTACAATTTAAGCCGTAAAGTAGAGACAATTTCAAGGGCCACCGGCTTTAGCAGACATGCCCTTACAATGTATATATTGACAGGGCTGGAACCAATTCTACCCAGATTATCAATAAGCTTAAACCTGGGTAAGGCTGAATTACCCTGTAGAGACAGCAATCTTCAGGATAACAATCATAAACTCACCAAGCGTAGTCTTAAAATAGAAATCCATACTGCAGATTTATCACCAAAAGAGCTGAAAATGATTTATGATAAGTATAGAAGCGAACTGAAAATAAGAAAAACTAAATCACTAAGCAGTGAACAGGTTAAGCTTTACTACATGGTTCGTAATCATGGCGGGCCTCCCGTTCAGGGCTCTAAAGCTTTTTGGCAGGATATAAGAAAAAAATGGAACAAAAACCCTGACAATAAACCCTATCAGTCCTGGGAAGGGGTTTACCAACGCTACAAGATAGTAGAAAGAAAAATGGAGAACCTATTTATTAAAAAGTAAATGTTTTCAATGCTGCAGGCCGGATTGCACTAGCTGCTGCCGGCTTGATTAATGTAAATAGATATAACAAAAAAGGGGTGGCTAAAAATGTCTACTACAAAAAAGATTCTTGAGTTAACTGAAAAGCATAGTGCGAGAAACTATATGCCTTTACCGGTTGTGCTTTCGCACGGTGAAGGGGTTTGGGTTAGTGATCCTGAAGGTAATCGCTACATGGATATGCTTAGCGCTTATTCTGCAATGAATTTCGGTCACCGTCATCCCAGGATCGTGAAAGCTCTTAAAGAACAGGCAGATAAAATGACTGTTACTTCCAGGGCTTTTCACAATGATCAACTCGGTGATTTCTGCCATAAGTTGGCTGCTTTAACCGGCAAGGAAATGGTTTTGCCGATGAATACAGGAGCAGAGGCTGTAGAGACTGCTATAAAAGCTGTCCGCAGGTGGGCTTACAGAAAGAAAGGTATTCCTTCCGGTCAGGCAGAAATTATAGCCTGTAACGGCAATTTTCACGGGAGAACAATTACTATTGTTTCCTTTTCTTCAGATGATGCTTATAAATCTGATTTTGGGCCTTTTACACCCGGCTTTAAATTAATAGAATATGGTAATATTGATGCCCTGAAAAGTGCCATAACACCAAACACAGCAGGATTCTTAGTGGAGCCGATCCAGGGTGAGGGAGGAATTATTATACCTCCGGAAGGTTATTTGAAGGAAGCTTACGGCTTATGCCGCGAAAATAACGTGGCCTTTATGGCTGATGAAATTCAAACCGGTTTCGGGAGAACTGGTAAGATGTTTGCTTGCGATTGGGAAAATGTAAAACCTGATGTGTACATTCTTGGCAAAGCTTTGGGTGGGGGTATACTACCAATTTCAGCCGTTACAGCCGATGAGGAGATACTTGGTGTTTTTGAACCTGGCTCACATGGTTCAACATTCGGAGGGAATCCTTTAGCCTGTGCAGTGTCCATTGAAGCGATGGATGTTCTTGCCGAAGAAAAACTGGTTGAAAAATCGGCCGAACTTGGAGCTTATTTTGTTGAGCAGCTAAAAGCTATAAATAACCCGATTATTACAGAAGTCAGGGGCAAGGGGCTAATGGTGGGAATTGAACTGGATGGAAAAGCCAGGCCTTATTGTGAAAAACTTATGGAATTGGGCGTTTTAGCCAAGGAAACACACGAAAATGTAATTCGCCTGGCACCACCGCTAATCATTAGTAATGAAGATTTAGAGAAAGCGCTTAAAGCGATCAGGACAGTTTTTAAATAAACTAAACTAAATTAAATAAATATTGCAAAATGTATTGACAAGTCTAAATAGATGATCAATAATAACCCTACCAGGTTCCGAGAGACTGGACGATGAGTCGGATTTGCAAAACCGGGTAAACCAGAGTGGAGGAAGGGCTTACCGAAATCCGTGAAAGGATTATCCCGGACAGCAAATCACAGAAAGAGGAGGTTAGGAAAGACCCCAGGGTCTGGATAAACCAACTCTCGACGGACGAGAAACTAGTAGCGAACTGGAGGTTGAGTGAAGGCCATCCAAAGGTGGTGGTGGAAACTCAGCTGTAGATGGAATCGTGAAGGAGACTCGTTGGCAAATTGGAAGGCCTGTTGGAACCTGGATCTATTTGTACAGAGGTGTTTTCAAAAATATAATCACATCAATTGACACTGACAATATGTCAGTGTATAATTTTGTAGGTGCAGAAACCAAGTGAACAAGTAATAGCTAAAATAATAAATAATAGATAGCAATCACTTACGACAGGAAGCGGTAATGATAAAAACAGAAATTATAGAGTCTATAATCAGCCAGCACAATTCCGATTCTGCAAACCTGATTATGATTTTACAGGACACACAAGACGCTTTTAACTACCTGCCGCCCGATGCATTAGAATATATTTCGAAAAGATTAGAAATACCAAAATCACAGGTTTATTCAATTGCTACGTTCTTCAAGTCATTTTCGCTAAACCCCAGGGGAAAACATAAAATAGATATATGTGAGGGCACCGCTTGTCATATCAGGGGTGCTTCTTTATTAATGAGCACTGTTTCCGAAGAATTTAAAATAAGTGAGGGAGAAACATCTCCTGATGGAGTTTTTACACTCAATTCAGTGCACTGTGTCGGTGCCTGCGCCATGGGCCCTGTAGCAATTATTGATGGTGAATATCATGGGAACATGACTTCTTCCAAGTTGGTTAAAAAAATTAAGCAATGCTGTGCCGAAGAACTTTGTGCCGTCGATGAAAGCGAGTCGTCTCCAAACCAGGAAGTAGGCCATGAAGATAAAAATAATTTAACCAGGGTAAAAAGTTTTGATGACTATATTGATCTAAGAGATAGGCTGTCAGCAGAGTATTCTTCAACCCAAAACAGGATCCTGGTCTGCACCGGAACCGGCTGCCTGGCCAAGGGCAGCATTAAGGTAGCTCATGCGCTGTCAAAAGAACTTCAGGCCAATGATATTAAGGTTCCCATAAGCATAGGTGTAAAGAAAGTTGGCTGCCACGGTTTGTGTGAGCAGGGTCCGCTGGTCATAATACACCCTGAAAATATTTGCTACACTAAAGTTAACGTAAAAGACGTCAGAGAAATAATCGAAAAAACATATATTAAAAAATCAGTTGTGAAACGGCTCTTATATCGTAATTCTGATGATTCCCCGGCAATAGATAAATATACTGAAATACCATTTTATACCAGCCAGGTAAAAATTGCTTTGCGCAACGTGGGAGAAATAGATCCTGCAAACCTTGCAGATTACATAGCGCGCGATGGGTATAATGCCTTAAGGAAAGTTTTGCAGGATATGCAGCCTGAAACAGTAATTACTGAAATTGAGAATTCCGGCCTGCGGGGGAGAGGTGGAGGCGGGTTCCCTGCCGGTAAAAAATGGCGAACCGCTGCCTCTGTCAAGTCCGATATAAGATATATTATTTGCAACGGTGATGAAGGAGACCCTGGCGCTTTCATGGACTGCAGTATCATGGAGGGCGATCCACACACAGTTCTTGAAGGCATGGCTATTTGTGCTTACGCTGTGGGCGCATCCCAGGGATTCATATATGTTCGGGAAGAATATCCACGCGCGTTAATTCGCATGCAGCAGGCGATTGAGCAGGCAATGGAAAATGGCTTTTTAGGTGATAACATTTTTGGAAGTGATTTCTCATTTAAAGTAAAGATTAATCGCGGTGCGGGAGCATTCGTTTGCGGGGAATCAACAGCTTTAATGCAGTCTGTAGAAGGAAAAGTAGGGGAACCAAGGGCAAAGTATATCAGGTCTGCAGAACGTGGACTATATGATAAACCCACGGTGCTGAATAATGTTGAAACCTTCGCTAATGTGCCCGTAATAATTGATAATGGCGCTGATTGGTTTAAAACCTATGGATCTGAAAACAGCAAGGGAACAAAGGTATTTTCAGTAGTTGGAAAAGTAAAGAATACAGGTTTGGTAGAAGTGCCTATGGGAACAACTTTAAGAACTATTATTTATGATATCTGCGGCGGTATTTTAAATGGCGGAAAATTTAAGGCCGTGCAGACAGGAGGCCCTTCAGGGGGATGCCTTCCGGCTGATAAACTGGACTTACCTGTTGATTTTGACAGCCTGACGCGAGAAGGCTCCATGATGGGCTCCGGTGGTATGATTGTCATGGACGATCATACCTGCATGGTAGATGTGGCTCGTTACTTTACCGATTTTTTAACCGGTGAATCTTGCGGTAAATGTGCCGCCTGCCGCCTTGGTTTAGAACAACTTCACGGTATTCTCGACCAAATTTGCAAGGGACAGGGTGGACCGGAGGATCTGGTAAACATAGAAAAACTGTTACGAACCCTGCAGCATGGTTCGCTATGCGGACTCGGTAAGTCAGCGCCTAATCCGGTCAGGAGCACGCTGGACCATTTTCGCGATGAATATCTTGCTCATATTGAGGATAAAAGATGTCCTGCCGGTGTTTGTCGTGAGCTCATTACTTATAATATAAATGATAACTGTACCGGCTGCAGAAGATGCTCAAGATCTTGCCCGCAGGATGCTATCAGCGGTGAGAAGAAGGAATTACATTTTATCAACCAGGAGTTATGTAACCGCTGTGGTATCTGTAAATCTCTTTGTAATTTTAAGGCGATAACTGTTGAATGATAAAGATTGGAAGGGTCATAAATGACTGAATACGTAACTCTTAAAATCGATGGTCGTCAAATTAAAACTGAGAAAGGTATAATGCTGCTCAGTATATTAAATGATAATGATATTTACGTCCCTCAGCTATGCAACCACCCATCTTTACCCCCTAATGGAGCGTGCAGGCTATGTTCTGTAGAAATAACCAAAGATGATTGGAATGGCAATTCAAAGATCGTTACATCCTGTCTATATCCCGCGGAAGACAATCTTGTTGTTTCAACCCGCTCAAAAGATGTTCTTGAAATACGCAGAAGTCTGCTTGAGCTTTACATGGCCCGTTGCCCTGATTCCGTCAAAATTAAAGATATAGCCCGGTTAGAAGGGGTGGACGAAACCCCCTTTACGCTTAAAGGTGGTGGAGACAATTGTATCCTCTGCGGACTTTGTACAAGGGTATGCCAGGATTGCGGACCTGGCGCTATCTCAACTTTAAGTCGAGGTATAGATAAGTTTATAGGACCCGATACTGCTGAAGTTGCCGATTCTTGTACCGGGTGCAGGGCTTGTGCTCATATTTGCCCCACCGATGCAATTCCTTCTTCCCAGGGTAATAAAACTTATGAAATTTGGAACAGAAAATTTGAAATTCCAATTTGTTCAGTTAAACCGGAACTCTGCAGGGGGTGTGGGATTTGTGAAGAAGTATGCCCTTTCAATATACCAAGGGTTAATTTTTATAAAACCGGCCTTAGCACAGCGACTATTTCTGAAACTGCCTGCACCGGGTGTGGTATCTGCGCCGGAAGCTGCCCCACAGGCGCAATAGAGCAGAATATTACGCCTAACCTGGATCAATATCAAAATATGCTTTTTAAATCTGACCTGCAAAACAAAACGGTGGTATTTTGCTGCCCCAGGTCTCCAATGCCCACTGACGATAAGACAGTTATGAAGGTAAGCTGCATAGGAAATGTTGATCTATCCATGATTCTCTATCCCCTGGCTGCAGGAGCAAAAGCCGTAGGACTGATGTGCAGGGATAAACTAAGCTGTCCATACATGCTTGGCGGAAATCTTGGCGAAGAAAAAATTAATATTGCCAGACAGCTGCTTTCCTATTGCGGAGTTGCTGAAGATAGAATTACCCTGCTTAACCCTGACTTCGGCCAGGATGGACCGATGAAGATCTGGTCTGATTTCTTAAACAGCGTTAAATCTTTAAATCCACTGGTTAAAGACTTATATCCAGCAGATGCAAGCCAACTTCCCGGTCTTGATTTGGCGCTAAACATTATCGGGTGGCTTAAGAATCAACCCGGTATGGAACCGGTCATGCCACCGGAAATCAATGATATGTTTAACCAGGATAGCGATCAGCATTCAGCACTTTTATACCTGGATAACCTGTCTGAAATACACATTATGCTGCCCATGTTAACAAAGGACAGTCTTGTTATTGATTTTTTGAAGATGGCATGCCATACACTCAAGCAGCTAGACATAAAAGTAAAGCCTGTCTGCAGTAATAAAGAAATAAAAAGCAGCAGTATATCTAAAACTATTTCTTTTAGCCCTTACCCCGGGATGGAAAGGGAAGATGACAAGGATTATCAAACTTTAAACCGTTTAGTTGGTATAGAAGAAGGTGTAGAAAGTACTGGTTTTTCTTTCAAGCTTGAACACAGCGAACGTAAAAAGCTTCTTGAACAGTTAATATCCAGTGAAAAAGCGCTGTTTGTAGATAACCCAAACCTCTACCTGCAGTTTGGACTGCTGATGAGAGAGGGTTCGTGGCAGCAAACACATAAGAAAGATCTTATACCAAAATTTATTTCAGCAATTGAGAATATTCCTGATAAAGCAAGCAAAAAGAGATCGTTGCTGCGCATAGAAAACCACCCCATTCTTCCCGATATGGTTAAGAAAGAGCGATCATTTACTTTTAACGGTTCTCAATACAGCGCCCTTGAAGGAGAAGTGATAACCTCTGCCCTTTATGCAGCAGGTATAACTGTGTTTGGTCACCACCATCGTGACAATGGCGCCCAGGGTATTTATTGTGTCAACGGTCAATGTTCACAGTGTATGGTAATTGCTGATGGCAAACCGGTAAAAGGATGCATGACACCTGTATCTGAAGGCATGAAAGTAAAAAGCGTTGAAGGTTTACCTGTATTGGGAGACGATAGCCCCCTGCGGGATATAAAACCCTCGCCGGAAGAATTTGAAATTGAAGTGCTTATAATAGGAGGCGGCCCTGCCGGTATAAGCGCTGCTATCGAGCTGGGAACTGTAGGGGCAGATGTTCTGGTAATCGATGACAAGCAGGAACTTGGTGGCAAGCTAAGCCTTCAAACCCACAACTTTTTTGGTTCCGTTTCAGACTGTTACGCAGGCGATCGTGGCATTGATATTGGTCACACCCTGGCTGGAAAAATGCTTAAGCAGCCTACTGTTGAAACATGGTTCAATGCAACCGTCGTTGGTGTTTACAGCGATGGCAAGTTTGGAGTTTCGCAGGACGGTTCTTACAGGCTTGTGAAAGCTAAAAAAATACTTTTTGCCACGGGCGCTCGTGAAAAAACTCTATCACTACCAGGCTGCGATCTTCCAGGCGTATACGGAGCCGGAGCATTTCAAACCCTTGTTAACAGGGATCTTATTAAGTGTGCAGAACAGCTATTTATCATTGGCGGAGGCAATGTTGGTTTAATTGGCGCATATCATGCCTTACAGGCAGGAATAGATGTTGTAGGGCTGGTCGAAGCCCTTCCCCAGTGCGGTGGTTATAAAGTCCATGAAGATAAAATCAAACGTTTAGGCGTTCCGGTTATGACATCGCACACAGTACTTAGAATTGAAGGCAGCGAAAAGGCTGAAAGAGTAATTACTGCAGCTGTAGATGAAAACTTTGTGCCACAACCGGGAACAGAAAGGGTCTTTGATGTTGATACTGTTTTGATGGCAGTTGGACTAAGCCCTGTCGATGAGCTTTTCGAAAAAGCAAAAGAATACGGGTTGGATGTTTATGCGGCAGGCGACGCCGAAGAAATTGCCGAAGCATCGGCAGCAATATTTTCCGGCAAAATAACAGGGCGTAGGATTGCCCAGTCTCTTGGTTATGATTTTCCAATTCCCGGAAACTGGGAAGAGTTTGGCGAAATTTTAAAACACCATTCTACTGAAAGCGAAAAGTTTGAAGCAAGGGGTATTGATCAGGATGTTTATCCAATCATTCGCTGTATACAGGAAATACCCTGTAATCCCTGTACAGAAGCCTGCCCAAAAAAATGTATTACGATGAAAGATTCTATTCTTAATTTGCCTGAATTCGGAGATGAATGCATCGGCTGTGCAAATTGTGTTTTGGCCTGTCCAGGCCTTGCTATCAGCCTGCTGATTGAAGATTATGATCCCGGTAATAAAAATTCATTAATGGTTCTGCCGTACGAATTTCACATTGACAATATTCCCCTTGGCAAAGAAGTTGTAACCGCAGGTTTTGAAGGAGAAGTAATAGGAAAAGGCCGTATCCTGGCATATAAGCAAAGAGTCATCCAGAATAAAAGAGTATTAGTATTACTGGAAGTCCCTTATGAAGACAGGCTAAAAGTTGCCGGTTTCAAAATCAGGCAGGAAGATCAAGGCCGGCCGCTTACCTTTGAATTACCTGAAGACGATCCCATTGTTTGTCGATGTGAAAGAGTAAGAAAGAGCGAAATAGTAAACGCCATCAGAAGCGGTGTTAGAGATTTAAACCAATTGAAAGCGCAAATCAGAACAGGCCTTGGTGGCTGTAACGGTAAGACATGCTTTGATCTTATCCTGAGAATCTACAGGGAAGAGGGAATAGCGCTCTCAGAATTGACTATGCCCACTCACAGGCCCTTAGTGGCAGAAGTCCACCTGGGGGATTTTATTTCTGCCGGTTCAACAGAACCTGATGTTGAAGAAGGGGAGGCAGACAATGTCAATATCTAAGAATATATATGATGTGATTATCGTAGGCTGTGGAAGTGTAGGAAACCCGACTGCATATCAATTAGCTCAAGCGGGATTAAAAGTTTTAGCTATAGACAGGCGTTCATCGGCGGGCCAGGGTGATAATAAAACAGCAATCGGCGGTGTAAGGGCCACACACTCAGACCCTGGAAAAATTTCAACATGCCTTTACAGTATTGATATATTTTCCACCTGGCATGAAAAGTACGGGTTTGATATTGGCTGGAAACCGGGCGGATATTGTTTTCCTGTATACGATCAGAATATTGAAGATACCCTTAAATCCTTAATACCCTACCAGAAAGAATGTGGAATGAAAATTGACTGGGTTGATGCAGAACATATTAAAAATATTATCCCCGGAATAAGTGAAAATGGCCTTCGCGGAGGGACTTATTCACCCGATGACGGCCAGGTTTCTTCCATCCTGGCACCGATCGCATTTCAGAAAGAGGCAGAAAATAATGGCGCAGTTTATTTATTCAATGAGCGGGTTACAGGATATGAGCGTAAGGGAAACAGAATTACAGGGGTTATAACTGACAGGGGGAAATATTACGCTGACTGGATTGTCCTTGCTGCCGGTGCAGATGCTGCAGAGCACGGACCGCTGCTGGGATTAGATATTCCGGTTACACCTGATTCTCATGAGGCAGGTATTTCCGCACCTGTTGAGCACTTTTTAGAACCTCTTATCGTTGATTTGCGGGCCGGTGCAGATGGTAAAACCTCGAACTTTTATTTCGGTCAAAACAAGGAAGGCCAGATAATATTTTGTTATACACCGAAAGATTTATTTATCGGCACAGATCGGGAATCTTTGTCTGAATTCCTGCCAATCCTAGCGCATCGCATGGTTTCACTTATCCCAAGATTAAAGAACCTGTTAATTAGAAGAATATGGCGCGGTTGTTACCCCATGAGCCCGGATGGTGTCCCTATTATAGATTTTGCACCCGGTCTTGACGGTTTGATCTTAGCTGTTGGAATGTGTGGGCAGGGCCTTATGCTTGGCCCGGGTGTGGGTAAAAACATCACATCCATGATTACCAGTGGTTGTTCCTGCCTTAGCTCTGAAGCGCAAAGCTGTTTTAGGTACGATAGAGACTTTTATCAGAAAGAAACGGAAACCCTCAAGTAGTTTAAGCTCCCTGAATCTATGTTGTCATCGTTATAACTTGCTTTAAATCAGCCCCTAAAAATTTTAAAACATTACTGACAGGTCTTTTTTAGCGCTTGCATTAAGATATTGATTCATATAGAATACTTCCTAAGATCCAGATAGAAAGAAGGGATAATCGTGAACAATATCGGACTAATAGGCTGTGGGGCAATGGGTTCTGCACTGGCCAAGGGAATGGTAGAAAGGGGAGGGGTAGAACCTGGGAAAATATACTTATTTGATTTGAACAGGGAACGCCAGGATTTACTGGCAAAAGAGCTGAAAACACGGTCTGCGCAAGATTATTCGGAACTTGTAAATAACTGTAAACATATCTTTATTGCTGTTAAACCCCAGGATAGTGAAGGGCTTCTATATTCCATCAAACCCGGTATTAGCAATGAACATATTATAATTTCTATTGCCGCGGGGATTACGATCAATTTTATAGAAAGTTGCTTGTTCCCGGGATCTAAAATAATACGACTTATGCCAAACACACCATGCCTGATTGGCGAAGGAACTATTGTAATCAGTACTGGCGATAACATAAATGACCAGGAATTTAAATCAGTTAATAAACTTCTAAAACCGCTGGGACTAACTATACGGCTGCCAGAATACCTGATGGATGCCGCAACAGGGTTAAGCGGTACCGGACCTGCTTATGTCTTTCTATTTATTGAAACAATGATCGATGCCGGCGTTGCTGTGGGCATCAGACGTGATGTTGCATCAAGACTTGTTATCCAGAATGTGATTGGTTCGGCCCGCATGCTGGAGGAAAGCACTACGCACCCTGCAGAATTACGAAATACAGTTACATCCCCGGCCGGCACAACATCTACAGCCATGCAGGTTCTTGAGGAGAACGGTTTCCGCAGCTGCCTGCTTAAAGCTGTAATAGAGGCCAGTAAACGTTCAGAAGAATTGCGCCGTGGATAGTTGTGTGGGTTGACTAAAGACAGGAGGATTTTACATGAAAAGATTTCATGAAGCTTTAGAAAATGATTTGCCCATGCTGGTAGATACCACACTAAGAGATGGAGAACAGACAGCCGGAGTTGTGTTTTCTAACCGTGAAAAACTTAGAATAGCCAAAATGCTGGACAATTTGGGTGTTCACCAGATAGAAGCCGGTATTCCTGTAATGGGTGGCGATGAAAAAGAAGTTATTAAAGAACTTGTGTCTTACAAGCTTAAAGCCAGTATTATGGCCTGGAACAGGGCAAATATAGAGGATATAAAGCATTCCATAGAATGCGGTGTAGATGCAGTCGCCATATCAATATCTACTTCTGACATTCATATAGCACACAAATTAAATACTTCAAGAGAATGGGTCCTGGAGAATATGACCAGGGCCGTTGAATTTGCAAGGAAACATGATTTTTACATCTCTGTTAATGCAGAGGATGCTTCACGCAGCGATTTTGACTTTTTAGTTGAATTTGCCAACAGGGCTAAAGAGGCAGGTGCAGACAGGCTGCGCTTTTGTGACACCATCGGTGTCATGGAACCATTTAAAACTTACCAGGTAATTACTGATCTTATTAAAAAAACAGACATGTCAATTGAAATGCATACTCATAATGATTTTGGCATGGCTACAGCAAATGCCCTGGCCGGCTTGAAAGCAGGTGCCCGGTTTATAGGTGTAACCGTTAACGGACTTGGAGAGAGAGCTGGTAATGCTGCCCTTGAAGAAGTTGCAATGGCTTTAAAACACCTATTTGGAGTAAACCTCGGTGTGAACACTAAAGATTTCCGGAACTTGTGCGAGTATGTAGCCCGGGCATCCGGTAGGCAGTTATACCCTTCTAAACCGATAGTAGGAACCAATACTTTTGCCCACGAATCAGGAATACATGCTGATGGCGTTATGAAAAACCCCGATACATACGAGGTTTTCAGCCCGGAAGATGTTGGACTGGAAAGACAGATTGTAATCGGGAAACACTCCGGATCCAAGGCAATAAAAATGAAGTTTGTAGAGTATGGCATTGACCTCTCCGATGAAGAAGCTGCTGACATACTAAAAGCAGTACGTTCCGTTACTGTAGATCTTAAGAGGACACTCTTTGATAAAGAGCTTATGTATATATATGAAGATTATCTTTATGAAAAAAAGTTGGCAACCTCTGCTGAAATTACAGATAACTAAGGAATAATAACTGGTATAATCAAATAAACGCCACTTTCAAAATAAAGGAGAGCGGCAAATGGACGAGAAATATTACTGCGCTATTGATATTGGCGGCACTAAGATACTAATGCTTCTAATTAGTTCGGAAGGAAAAGTGCTTTTTAAGGAGAAATGCGCTACCCCTGTTCCAAAGCTACCAGAAGCCGTTATACGGGCCATCACAGGTTTGCTCGAGAAGGGAAAACATAATGCCGGTTTTAGTGCAGCAAGTAAACCTGCCGGAATCGGATTATGCATTGCCGGTTTTATAGATCATAATAAGGGAATAGTTCACCAGTCACCTAACCTGGACTGGCAAAAACCGGTTGCCATATGCAGGATGTTGGAAAAGCATATAGTATGCCCGGTAATAATTGAAAATGATGCAAATGCAGCCGTCCTTGGCGAAGTCCATTATGGAGCTGCCAAGGGCCATAGAGACGTTGTCTATGTGACTATCAGCACAGGAATAGGTGGTGGGCTTTTTCTTGATGGCAGGCTATATCGGGGCAGTAACGGATTTGCCGGCGAAATAGGCCATATTAAACCATTTGGCAGGGGGAGAATATGCAAATGTGGGGGCAGTAACTGTTTGGAAGCGTGGGCAGCCGGAACAGGAATCAGCAACAGTGCAGAAGAACTATGGGATAAAAATGAAACAGAGAACGATCATATAACGGCAGAAGAAGTATTTCAAATGGCTGATCAAGGTAATACCCTGGCCCTGGAAATTATTAATAGTGCCGCAGAAAAGATTGGCTATGGCCTTGCAAATCTCGTAAATCTTTTCAACCCAACCTGTATTGTTATTGGTGGTGGAATTGCCGGCAACAGGGCTGATTTTATGAAAGTGGTCGATAGTAAAATCCTGGATGAAGCTATATACCCTTCTGTCAATATAACTACATTGTCCTTAAAGCCTGCCGACCTTGAACCCGAGGCAGGGATATGGGGGATGTTCGCATTATTATCAGGTAAAGTGGTGGATGATAATTGAAGG
>SKWE01000068.1 GCA_007129055.1 Syntrophomonadaceae bacterium | reverse complement strand
CCGTCGTTGCCCTGTTCATCGCAGTTGTTTTCGGTATTTTCATTGGCGTTACCTCTGCACGCTATCGCAACAGCATTCTGGACCAAACGATGATCGGCTTTTCTCTGCTGGGGGTGTCTGTCCCCATCTTTTGGTTGGGAATGATGATGATCTTTTTCTTTGCAGTTATTTTGGGCTGGCTGCCCGTTTCTGGCCGCATCCCAATGGGGGTTTCCATGCCTGTTGGTACCGGCTTATACCTGATCGATACCCTGGTTGCCGGAAGAATGGACTTATTTATTGAGGCCTTAAAACACCTGATCATGCCGGCATCTGCACTGGCAACTGTATCCCTGGCCCTGATCACCCGGGTAACAAGATCCGGTATGCTGGATGTTTTAAGTGAAGACTACGTAAGAACTGCAAGGGCGAAAGGTTTGCCCAATCGCAAGGTCATCTATAAGCATGCTTTAAAAAATGCCATGATACCGGTTGTTACAGTTGTAGGGCTTCAATTTGCCAGGCTAATGGGTGGGGCAATCTTAACAGAAACGGTATTTTCCTGGCCCGGGATCGGGCGTTTACTGATTACGGCGATTAGCTATCGCGATTACCCGATGGTGCAGGGCATCGTCTTTTTTGTTGCTTTTGCCTTTATCCTGATTAATATATTTGTCGACCTTTTATATGCTTACCTTGATCCCCGCATTCGTTATGAATAGGAGCAGCTATGGATAAAAAAGAAAGTGAATTTAAACAGGTTTTTCGAGTATACAGGAAAAGCAAACTAGCGGTTGCGGCTTTAATTGTTGCTATTCTATTAATGGTTATTGCCATAATCGGCCCGTTAATTGCTCCACACGACCCAATTGAAGTTAACCTGGATGCCACTTTCGAAACCGGTTTTTGGACCGGTAATATGGAATACCCACTGGGAACTGATAACCTGGGGCGCGACATCTATTCCCGTTTACTTTATGGAACCGGTATTTCACTGAGGATAGGTTATGCCATAATTGCGATTACTGCGGCCTGCGGTTTGCTTATCGGCCTTGTTTCAGGCTATTTTGGCGGTATCATCGATATCCTGGTAATGAGACTTATTGATATCCTGCTGGCTTTCCCGCCTTTGTTGCTGGCCCTGGTCATAGCTGCCACCCTGGGAACCGGTATGGAAAAAGCAATGCTGGCTATTGCTATTATCTATATCCCCAGCCTGGCCAGGATTGTCAGAGGTTCGGTTTTAACAGTAAAAGAACTGCCCTATGTTGAGGCATCACGGGCTATGGGTGGCGGAAATATCTGGATTATCCTCGGCCATGTATTACCTAACATTATTACTCCGGTTATCGTTTATTTAACACTTTTGCTCGGTGATGCCATATTGTATACAGCCGCACTTGGCTTCTTAGGTATTGGAATAGACCCGTCTACCCCTGAATGGGGGGCAATGCTTAGCGGAGGACGGGATTTTCTTCTGCTCGGCAAATGGTGGATTACTGTTTTTCCGGGTGTGATGATCTTCCTGGCAGTTCTATCCTTCAATCTTTTCGGAGATGGACTGCGGGAAGCTGTTGACTCTAAACTGAGATTATAAAACCGAGGTGTGCCTTGTTAAAAAGTAACCTGCTTTCCGTTGAAGATTTGTCGGTTGAATTTATAACCGATCGCACCCGGCTGCTTGCTGTCGATGGTGTTAGCCTTAGCCTGGAATCAAATCAGACTCTGGGGATAGTCGGTGAGTCAGGTTGCGGTAAAAGCGTGACAGCGCTTGCGATCATGGGGTTACTACCGCACAATACTTCAATAACCGGCAGGGTTATGTATAAAGATCAGGACCTGCTCACTAAAAGAAATAGTGAAATGACCAAGATCAGGGGAAATAAAATATCAATGATTTTTCAGGAACCGATGACCTCTTTAAACCCGGTTTTCACAATAGAAAATCAGCTGTCTGAGGTTCTGCAAATGCACCAGAGGTGTTCAAGGAAAGAGATCAGGCAAAGGATTGTTGAACTGCTAAGCCTGGTGGGTATTCCTAATCCGGAAAGAAGAATGAAAGATTATCCGCACCGTTTTAGTGGAGGCATGCGCCAGAGAGTAATGATTGCGATGGCCCTGGCCTGTGAGCCGGACATCTTAATCGCTGATGAACCGACTACAGCGTTGGATGTTACAATTCAGGCCCAGATCCTGGTGTTGATGAAGAAACTGCAGCAGGAATTATCAACCGGTTTAATTGTAATTACTCACGACTTAGGTGTAGTTGCCCAGGTTGCCGATAAAGTTGCCGTAATGTACGCCGGCCATGTTATGGAGTACACTTCTGTTAAAAAAATATTTGCCGAATCGAAACATCCATACACACAGGGTTTAATCAGAACAATTCCAAGTATCATAGAAACTCGGGGCCGGTTGGAGGAAATCAAGGGTATGGTGCCGCACATGTCAAATATTCCCCGGGGCTGCCGCTTCCACGAAAGATGTGATAGGGCTTTTGAACGTTGCAGTGAAGAAACTCCCGGGGTTCTTGATCTTGGGGAACATTTAGTCCGCTGTTGGCTCTATGAATGATAATGGAGAGGTAGAAGAGATGGATTCTTTGATTAAAGTTGAACACTTGAAAAAACATTATCCGATCAGGCAGGTTGACAGTATTGCCGGCCATGATTGGCTAAAAGCAGTTGATGGAGTAAATTTTGAGCTATTCGAAGGAGAAACTCTTGGTTTAGTCGGTGAATCTGGCTGCGGCAAATCAACTATCAGGAAAATGCTTCTCTATGTAGAACCGCCAACTGCCGGCAAGGTGCTGTTCAGCGGAAACGACATTTTTACGATGAGAAAAAGTGAATTAAAAGAATACCGCCGTAATGTTCAAATGGTATTTCAGGATCCCTACTCGAGCCTGAACCCGAAATGGAAAGTCGACCGCTTGATATCTGAACCACTTATAATCCATAAAATCGGTAACAAGAAAAGCAGACTTGAAAAGGTTGCTGAGCTGATGCGTTTAGTTGGTTTACGCGAAGAATACAGCCAGTCTTTTGCACATGAGTTTAGTGGGGGGCAGAGGCAGCGTATCTGTGTCGCCAGGGCTCTTGCTCTTAACCCGCGGGTCATCATTGCTGATGAACCTGTATCAGCGCTTGATGTATCCATTCAAGCCCAGGTGATTAATCTTTTCAAAGATCTAAAGGAACAGCTTAACCTGACTTACCTTTTTATTTCGCACGATTTAAGTGTTGTTAGGCATATCAGTGATCGAGTGGCAGTAATGTATCTTGGTAAAATTGTTGAAATAGCCGAAAAAGATGACCTTTTTGAACGTCCTTTGCACCCCTACACCCAGGCATTGATTCAAGCAATTCCGGCGCCAAACCCTGAAGTTCAGATGGGCGCCACCTTATTGAGTGGCGAAGTGCCAAGCCCGATCAACCCTCCTGCCGGGTGTGCCTTTCATCCCCGTTGCTCTTATGCAGTTGATCAATGCCGGAAAGAAACCCCCGGTTTAAGGGTTATAGAGAAGAAACACCAGGTTGCCTGTCACCTGGTTGATACGGAACTTTCATTAATGAAGCCAATTTAAACGAGGTGATGCTTTTATAATATTGCAGATATCAGGTTATTTGGATCTGTAAGGCGGGAAGGGGGTGTAAAGTTAACAATTTGCTTATATGAACTGGGATAGAGTGAGTATAATAAATTTGAAGTGAGGGGAATTTAAGTGAGTAATAAATTAAAACTGATCGGTTTTATATTGCTTTCTTTGGTAATTTTATTTGCAATAGCCGGGTGTGGCGGAGATGCCGCTGATACAACTGATAATGAAACCGGCGACACAACTGAAAATGGCGCAGTTGATGAAGACAAGATCTTTGTCATCGGCCGCAGTAGCGATGCCAGGACCCTTGATACTGGCTATGCTTTCTCTGAAGGTGAAATTGACCTGATGTACCATATCTATGAGGGTTTGGTTAAATATGTCAATGACGATCTCGATGTTGGGCCTTCGCTGGCTACAGATTGGTCTGTTTCTGAAGACGGAACTGTTTGGACCTTTAATTTGCGCGAAGGTGTAAAATTCCATGACGGTACTGATTTTAATGCTGATGCGGTAGTTTTCAGCTTTATGAGAATCCTTGATGAGGACCATCCATATTACGGCCTGGAAGATACCAGTTACTCCTATTTAGATTACCTTCTTTCCGCTGTAATTGAGGAAGTTGTGGCAATTGATGATAGCACCGTTGAAGTAAGGTTAAACCAGGTCTTTGGCCCGTTTATTACCTACATGGGGCTATATTCGCAGTTCATAGTCAGTCCAACAGCGGTTGAAACCTATGGTGAAGAATACTTCAAAAATCCTTGCGGTACCGGACCCTTCAAGTTTGACGAATGGCAAAGGGACGAGTACGTTAGTTTATCCAGGTTCGAAGACTATTGGGGAGATAAGCCGGTCATTAGCGGAATCATCAATAAAGTGATTCCCGAGGACTCTACCCGCCTGATGGAGATACAGGCCGGAACTGTTCATGCAATCAAGAGTATCCAACCGGCCCAGCTGGAGACAATCCAGAACGATGATCAGCTTGAATTGATCAGGGTACCGGGTTCTAACGTTTTCTATATTGCTGTAAACCATGAAGCAGAACCATTTGACGACGTTCGCGTCCGGCAGGCAGTATGCCACGCTATTGATTTCGACAAACTGGTCGAAAACGTCTATGGTGGGCTTGGAACCAGGGCAGTGAATTCAATGCCGTCAACTATTTTTGGTTACAATGACGAAAT
>SKWE01000130.1 GCA_007129055.1 Syntrophomonadaceae bacterium | reverse complement strand
CCTGCTGTTTCAATAGCCTTTTCGCTGTCATAAGCAATACCCAGCCTGACCAGCATATCGTGCCAGCCCATTATCCCAAGGCCTATTTTGCGATTCCCTTCCTTATGCATTGCAGCAATTTCATGAATTACATAGTTGCTTGCATCAATCACATTATCCAAAAAACGGACCGCTACATTCACCAGCTTCTCCAGGTTGTCCCAGTCAACCTGGGCATTATTTGTTACATATTTACCAAGATTAATTGAACCCAGGCAGCAGGCCTCGTACGGAAGCAGCGGCTGTTCGCCACAGTTATGGGCAACAATTCCATTGGCATCAAAGGCATTAACGCCCGGCACCTGTACATCGTAAACTATTTCAGCTACACCCGGTGTTACAGAAGTTACAGTAGCTGTAAATCGTTCCCTGTTTATTTTCCGGCAGTATGAATCAAGTTTTTGAATTAGTTTATCTTCTTTTAATTTATCTGAGAAACCTATTTTTTCTGCGTATATTTTAAGGTTATCTCTTGATATCACCAGTTCATGTTGGGCCCGGGTTTTATATAGTGCATTGCCTTTCCTGCCATCTGGCAGCAGCGTTTCTTTTTCAGGACGCCGGTTTTTATATATTGTGCTTAAAATACCAAACCGGGCCAGTATTCGCTGCACAGCATTCAAATTCTCCAGGGTGCTCTGGGCAAGCCGGAGAGATATGCCCTTACATGTGCTTCCCTGCACGGAAGCGTCTGCATCAAAAAAGCCCCTGAGAAAACCTTTGTTAAAAGATGACGAAGTATGAGTTTCCATATAAGGTGTAATTACTTTTTGCCCGGGTTGCATTCCAAGGGACAGTGCCAATTTCTTGAGCGAAACAGGGCTCATCCGATATTCATTTCTTCCCTTTACCTTCCACCAGCCTTTGAAATCGCTTCTGTGGGGCATGGTGGAAACTGCCTTAAGTGCGCGGTCCATTATACCTTCAGTGCCGGTAGCGTCCTGGTTGACCCAGGCAGAAAGGACAGCCTTATCCTCTTTTAAAGTTCCATCACCCATTAAGAGTCCAACCAGGTAGCCTTCATCTTCGTTATACATGCCTTTCCATCCCTCAAATGTGCGGTGGTCATGCAGCATTACCTGGTCTCCAGGTTGAAGGTCTACCGTATTGACCCACTCATTCTTAATATTATACCTGGTTTTTTCTTTAACTTTTAGAATGGGGTGATCTGCTGTTGCCCTTAATGAATAACCTTCAGCTGTCTCAATTTTATAGAGCTGC
The DNA here is from genome assembly GCA_007129055.1 of Syntrophomonadaceae bacterium. Lineage (GTDB taxonomy): Bacteria > Bacillota > Dethiobacteria > DTU022 > DTU022 > SLQM01. Next base: position 3,512 of record SKWE01000130.1, on the reverse strand, counting down.
TTTTCTCCAGTAGCAAAAAAACCGGCTTCGGTAGTATTAAAAGGTTCACCGTTAATCAGCAGGGTGGTTTTCTTTCCAATAAGTTCTTTAACCATTCTTGGTCCCTCGGATGTAAGAACAAATGTATCCCCGGGGACACATGGATTGGTAGTTTCATATTTGCCGACATGCGGGGTCGGGTTAAACCTGTTCATTTGATCAATAAAAATAATACCGGGATCGCCTTTTCCCCAGGCATTCTGGACAATTAAATCAAACACGGCCTTTGCATCAAGCCTGGCAACTTCTCCGCTCTGTGGATCGCGATATACATCGCCGGTTCGCGGGTTAATCAGATCATATAAGGGATCGGGATCCTCACCGGTCGCTTTTTGCATAAACTCATCAGATACAGCTATTGAGATATTAAAATTATTTATTTCATCTTCCTTTTCTTTACTGCGAATAAAATCTAAGATGTTGGGGTGGTTATAAATTAAGGAACCCATGTTTGCTCCACGCCTGGTGCCGCCCTGCTTTACTGCTTCTGTGGCAGCATCAAAAATCTTCAGGAAGGATATCGGCCCGCTGGCAACACCGTTTGTTGAACGGACAAGGTCATTGTTAGGGCGCAGTCGGTCGAAGGCAAAACCGGTTCCGCCGCCTGTTTTTTGAACAAGGGCCATATTTTTTAAGGCGGTAAAAATGCCCTCCATGCTATCTTCGAGGGGAAGTACAAAGCAGGCGCTTAACTGCTGCAGTTCCCTTCCTGCATTCATCAGTGTTGGAGAGTTCGGCACAAATTGTGAGTTGTGCATGGCCTGGTAAAAACTATCTTCTATTTCCTTAACTTCTGTATCGCTTTTACCATAATTCTTTTCAATTTCGGCAATATTGGCTGCAACTCTCTTTAGTAAATCTTCCGGTGTTTCGGTTGGGTTTCCTAGTTCATCTTTTATTAAGTACCTTTTTTCATAAGTTATGCGGGCGTTAGGGCTTAAATCCATTTATCTATTTCCTCCCCGGTTATCAGGTAATTACTTTAGATAATCATTCTCTATTATCAGTATATTTCCTCTTTAAATAGTGCCAAAAATAATTGTTTTTGGGGTAGAACTAAATTAAGTCTTTTTTCACAACTAAAGCAGTGATATAATATGCAATAGGTTTTTATGGCAGCAGTTGATGTTACGTAAAGGAGGGGGAGTTTTAGAAATATGGCTAAAGAGAAATCACGTAAACAGTTAAAGCGCCAAAGAAAAAAAAGAAGACGGGCCAAGAAGAGAAAAAGATTAAAGGGCCGGACCTAATCGGCCGCTTTGAGGCGGCATGAACATATTAACTAAAAAAGGGAGGAGGTGCAGTTTTGCCCCTTTACGAATTTTATTGTTCAGAATGTAATAAAAAGCATGAAGAACTATGCAATAGCTTAACAACAAGCATGAAATGCCCCGTTTGCGGTAATGAGGCTAAAAAAGTAATGTCTCTTTTCAGGACCGGCGGCAGCTCGTCGGGTAGCGGAACCGCCTCCTCGAATTGCGGTGGGTGAACAAAAACCAGCTGCAGCAGTTGCTGACACTTGATAACAGCTTATTAGAAAATGTGTTTTAAGGGGGCTCTTATGACTAAATATATTTTTATTACTGGTGGAGTAGTTTCATCTTTGGGTAAAGGAATCACCGCTGCATCACTGGGTTGCCTGCTAAAAAATAGAGGCCTAAAGCTTACCATCCAAAAATTTGATCCCTACATAAACTACGATCCCGGCACTATGAGCCCTTACCAGCACGGCGAAGTTTTTGTTACAGAGGACGGGGCAGAAACCGACCTCGACCTTGGACATTATGAAAGATTTATAGATGAACCCCTTAGCCGCAATAATAATGTTACAGCAGGTAGGGTTTACTGGTCTGTCATCGAAGCTGAACGGGAAGGTGTATACGAGGGCAATACGGTTCAGGTAATTCCTCATATTACCGATGAAATAAAGCATTGTGTAACCAAGGCTGCCGGCAACGGTGAGCTGGATATAGTAATAACCGAAATCGGAGGTACGGTAGGTGACATAGAGAGCCTGCCTTTTTTAGAGGCTATCCGTCAACTTCGCTATGAAATTGGCTGGGAAAATGTTCTTTTTATTCATGTCACCCTGGTTCCTTACCTGGCTATGTCGGGAGAACTGAAAACCAAACCTACCCAGCACAGCGTAAAAGAACTGAGAAGTATAGGTATTCAACCTGATATTATTGTCTGCCGTACAGACCACCCGCTGGGTGATGACTTGAGAAGGAAAATTGCCCTGTTTTGTAACATTCAACCTGAAGAAGTGGTGGAAAATATAGATACCGGGATTATTTATGAAGTTCCACTGCTGCTGCAGGAGCAAAAGCTCGATGAACTGACGCTTCAAAAATTGAATATGGAATATAAACCGGCGGACATGCAAAAATGGCACGAACTTGTTCAACGGGCCAAGGACCTGCGCGAAGAAGTAACTATTGCCCTGGTGGGCAAATACGTTTCCCTTCGTGATGCCTACATAAGTATTAATGAAGCCTTGTTCCACGCCGGGCTTGCCCATGATGTAATAGTAAAAACAGTTCTGGTTCCGGCAGAAGAGCTTGAATCAGGCAAAAACGATCACTTGCTTGACGATGTAGATGGCATACTAGTCCCCGGTGGCTTTGGCGAAAGGGGTATTGAAGGCAAGGTGAATGCCGTGCGTATTGCCCGGGAGAATAAGGTTCCCTTCCTCGGATTATGCCTGGGAATGCAGTGCGCAGTGATTGAATTTGCCCGCAATGTTGCCGGTATCAGGGATGCCAACAGCACAGAGTTTGACTCAAAAACAAGCGGACCGGTGATTATTTATCTTCCCGGGCAGGAAGAGAATACCAGGATCGGTGGAACTTTGCGCCTTGGCGCTTATCCCTGTTCTATAAAAGAAGGGACACTGGCTGAAGAAGCCTATAAAGAGAAGCAGATTAATGAAAGACATCGTCATCGCTACGAATTTAATAATGACTATATTTCTGCTTTAGAGAAAGCAGGGTTGGTACTTAGCGGTATTAATGAAGAAGATGACCTGGTTGAAATGATTGAGATAAAAGATCACCCCTGGTTTGTAGCGGTACAGTATCATCCCGAATTTAAATCTCGCCCAACAAGGCCTCATCCCCTGTTTAAAGGTTTTATTGAGGCCGCAAAAAAGAATAAAAACTCTGAGGGTTTTTAATAATTTCTGCCGCAGTATCGGCCATATCAAGCCTTCTATCCATGCTCGCTTTTTGAATTAACCTGTACGCCTCTTCCTCGTTCAAGGAGAAATTCTTCGCCAGCATATTTTTTGCCTTATCAACAGCTTTTCTGGTGTGAAGTTTCTTATTTAATACCTCTATCTCTTTTTGTAACTTCTGTTTACGGTAGAATTCATTACAAACTGCCCTGGCTACAGCGGGTAAGGCTGAAGCTTCAAGCGGCCAGTTGATCTGAACATATTTATCAATGCCTGTGCCCTTGTAATTTATATATAT
>SKWE01000115.1 GCA_007129055.1 Syntrophomonadaceae bacterium | reverse complement strand
GCGACCTGGCACATGCCCCGGTAAAAGGTTTTATGAGCACAGAAATTATTACTGCAACACCGGATCAGCCTCTAACGGAAATCAGAAAGCAGATGGCAGAAAATAACATCGGCCGGATTCCTCTGGTTGATGAAAATGGTAAACTGGAAGGAATTATCACAAGGTCTGACATTCTGAGATACTTAAGCTACTTTGATCGACGGGGGCGTTATTTAAAGCGCGAAGCAGTAGCTTCTTCAGCAGCAGTTGAAAATAAAGATCAGGTAAATGAACTGAATAAGTATGAAGAAAACAACCTGCTGCCCATGATGAAAAGAAGGCTTCCCCACCACCTGCGCGATCTTTTTCAAAAGATCAGCAGGCATGCCGAGCAGGGAAATGAAAAGGTTTACCTGGTTGGCGGCATTATCAGGGATTTGCTTCTTGATTATCCAATTCAAAAGGATATCGATCTTGTTGTGATAGGGGATGCAGTAAGTTTTGCCTTTAGCTTAAGAAAGAACCTGGGAGGTACGGTCAGGCATCATGACCAGTTTGGAACTGCATCGCTATACATGAAGGACGGTTTACGCCTTGATTTCGTTACCGCCCGTAAAGAGTTTTACACATCGCCTGCAGCTCTGCCACGGGTGGAGCGCTCAACGCTGAAAAATGATCTATTCAGGCGCGATTTTACTATAAACACTATGGCCTGCTCGTTGGAGAAGAAGAGCTATGGGAAGCTTTACGATTTTTTTAATGGCAGGGAAGATATTAAGCAGCGTAAAATAAGAGCCCTCTACCAGTTAAGCTTTGTAGATGATCCGCTGCGTATTTTGAGGGCTATTCGCTTTGAACAGCGTTATGACTTCATAATAGAGTCTAAAACTTTGAAGTTGATTGAAAAAGCTGTAGATAACAAAATGCTGTCGAGGCTAAGCAGACAGCGATTAAACCAGGAGCTAAGGCTGATATATAAGGAACCTTCACCGCTAAGTATTCTGCTGCGATTTGATTGGCTTGGGCTATTGCCATATTTATACCCGAATATAAAAACTGATCAAAATACCTGGCAGCTTTTAAGTGAAATGGAAGATGTAATAAAATGGGCTGAATCTAGAAACTGGGATAAGGAACCTGATAAAGAGCTGGTTTATTTAGCGGGCCTGTTTATCGGTTTGGATTCTTATGAACTGTCTGCTATAATAAAAAAGTTGAATTTATCTCGTGAACGGGCAGGTATTGTTGAAACAGCCTGTAAAGAAGCTCCCGAACTGCTGGATAAATTAAGTAAGAATGACTTACACCCAAGCGAGGTGGTTTCCTGTCTTGATCCGCTGCCGCTTGAAGCGATTATGGCTGTCCATGCCCTGGCAGACAGGAAGAAGCTCAGGGATTATTTAAAACTCTACATGGATGGGCTGCGCTATATCCGACCGCGAACCAGGGGCGAGGATTTAAAAAAGCTGGGTATAAAACCGGGACCGCAGTACAGGAAAATTATTGATAACCTGAAACAGGCAGTTTTAGATGGTGAAGTCCGCACCCCGCATGAAGAGATAGATTATGTTTTAGAATACCTTGAAAAAGATAAAAGCAACGGGAAGGAGGAGGATTGATATTTTATTCAACCAGGATCTTGTTACAATTGCGCTGCGCATTCCGGTGCTGCTAATAGTCATTACGGTTCATGAATTTGCCCATGCCCGCATGGCCTTTCATTTCGGCGATGCCACTGCAGAAAGACAGGGCAGGATGAACCTTAATCCCATACATCACCTGGATCCGATCGGATCGCTGATGATCTTGCTGGTTGGCTTCGGATGGGCCAAGCCTGTTCCGATTAACCCTTATAATTTTAACAATTACAGGCGGGGCCTGCGCTGGGTTTCATTTGCCGGTCCGCTTTCAAATTTTATACTGGGGTTTTTCAGCCTGCTGATCTTCACCGTGTTAATTAATAACGGGATAATAGATTTTACAGGGCTGCCCTTCAGGTTCTTCCAACAATTAGTCATAATTAATGTTTATCTTGCCCTGTTTAACCTGTTACCAATTCCTCCATTGGATGGTTCAAAAATTTTGATGTCATTTTTATCGGATGCACACCTGGGGCTGTACCAGCAGATTGAACGTTATGCGCCCTTAATACTGATCGGCCTGATTATTACAGGTGTTTTATGGGCTGTTATCGGGCCCGCCGCAAGCTTGGTGCTGGCCTTTTACCAGCTGATTATCGGCTTGCTGCCAGGCTTTTAAAGCTAACTAACATACTTGAGAGGGTTGTATACTATGGAGAAAAAGACCGTTTTTTCGGGAATACAGGCATCGGGAAGCCTGCACCTTGGAAATTATTTGGGCGCTATAAAAAACTGGGTTAAAATGCAGGAAGAATACAACAACTATTTTTGTGTTGTAGACCTGCATACAATAACCGTTTACCAGGATCCAAAAAAAATGAGAGCTGCAGTGAAAGAAGTTGCAGGGCTGCTTTTTGCGGCCGGTATCAGGGAGGAAAGCTCAGTCGTGTTTATTCAGTCGCATGTAAGAGCGCATTCTGAGCTGGCCTGGATCCTAAATTGCATCACGCCCATGGGCTGGTTACACCGCATGACACAGTTCAAGGAAAAATCTGATAAACAGAAAGAAGAAGTGTGTGTCGGATTGTTTGACTATCCAGTGCTGCAGGCGGCAGATATTTTGCTTTATGATACTCACCTTGTACCGGTTGGAGAGGATCAAAAACAGCATATTGAGCTGTGCAGGGATATTGCCCAGCGTTTTAATCACCGCTATGGTGATATATTTACCCTTCCTGAAGCATTTATCCCACCTGTCGGTGGACGGGTGATGGGATTGTCAAACCCGGAGAAAAAAATGAGCAAGAGTGAAGAAAAACTGGACGACGCTATCTTTTTACTCGATCCCCCAGATCGGATCAGGTCTAAGATTAAGAAGGCTACAACTGACTCGTCCCGGGAGATCTGTTTTGATGAAAACAGGCCGGGTATCAATAACCTGTTGACCATTTACCAGCTTTTAACAGGCAGCGAAAAAGAAATAGTTGAGAATCATTTTGCCGACAAAAGCTACAAGGACTTAAAAGAGGAATTGGCTGAAGTTGTGATAGAAAGTTTAAAGCCTCTGCAGGACCGGTATAAAGAGCTAACCGGTGAAAAAGGATACCTGGACAGTATGCTGGAACGGGGAGCAGAACGGGCCGACCGTTATGCTGAAAGAAAACTGCAAAAAATATATAGAAAAATTGGTTTAAGGTAGATGACGATTAATGGCGGAAACAGCTGAATATAAGATTAAGATTCCCACGTTTGAAGGGCCTTTCGACCTGCTATTTCACCTGGTAAAAAAAGCGGAGCTTGATATCTGGTCTATATCGATAGCCGATATTACCGATCAGTATCTTGCTTACCTGCAATCGATGAAAGAGCTAAACCTTGATATAGCCAGTGAATTCCTGGTGATGGCAGCAACGCTTCTCCGCCTTAAGTCAAAGCTTTTGCTCCCCCGACCTCCAAGCGAAGAGGGAGAAGAGGACGAGGACGATCTTTTTGAAATTAATACTGCCGAGGAGCTATTTCAAAGGCTCGAAGAGTACAGGTTGTTCAAGGGTCTTGCAGAGTATATGCGCCAGAGGGAAGAAGAACAGCAAAAGGTGTTCCTGCGTTCTACAGGTGGCCAGAAAGTGATGGTTATGACTCGCCAGGAATCGGTATACACAATCTGGGAGGGTGCAAATCACTTGAGCGATATTATGCACCGGTTTTTTGAAGCCACGCTGGTTGATGCAAGTGTTCCCGCATTTGATGCTGTTGAAGATTTCGTACTGGCTGATAAATCAAACTACATTCTCTCTTTGCTGTTAAAAGAGAAAAGACCGATGGCCATGAAAGATTTTGTTAGCGGCGAAGGTTTATGGGAAGTAATTATTACCTTTATAGCGCTGCTTGAAATGGCCAGACAGCGAAAAGTAAGTTTGCTGCAGGATTCTGTATTTGGGCCAATCCTGGTTAAGTTGAGGGAGGAAATTTTGCAGGAGGATGTAAGCAGTGAATAAACAGGAGCAGAAAAAAGTAATTGAAGCATTACTGTTTTTAAGCGAAGAACAGGTTGGAGTTTCCAAAATAGCAGGTGTGCTCTCGATCAGTGACGATGAAGTTGAAACGCTGGTCCGGGAACTGAAGGATGATCTTGCTAAATCGGATCGGGGCCTGCAGGTATTTGAAGCGGCAGGCGGATACCAGATGGGTACTATCCCGGAGCTTGCCCCTCTTCTTGAGCGCGCTTTCAGCGAAGATGTTTCAAGCAATTTATCTGGTGCGGCGCTCGAGGCGCTGGCAATAATTGCCTATAAACAGCCGGTTACCAGGATTGAAATTGAATCTATCCGCGGTGTGCGCTGTGAACATATCCTCGAAAACCTTTTAAAAAGAAAGCTGATCAAAATCAGCGGAAGACGGGAAGGTCCGGGCAGGCCGCTGCTTTACTGCACAACGCCTGATTTTCTAAAATATTTTGGCTTGATGGACCTTGGAGATTTGCCTCCTTTAGAATTCGAACAGAACGAAGATAAACCAGAAGAAGACATAGAAGTAGAAAGCTTAGAAGTAGAAAACACAGGGGAAGAAAACACCGAAGCAGGTGATTGATATGCGTCTGGCAAAATTCCTGGCATTGTCTGGTGTTGCATCCCGTCGCAGGGCCGAAACTATGATTGCCCAGGGCAGGGTAAGTGTAAATGGACAGGTGGTTTATAAACCCCAGCACAGGGTTAGCGGCAGTGACCTGGTT
>SKWE01000145.1 GCA_007129055.1 Syntrophomonadaceae bacterium | reverse complement strand
CCCCTGATTGGCGCCCAGATAATATTCTCTACTTATTTCCAGGCGGCAGGAAGGGGATTGCCATCACTTATTCTTTCCATTTTAAGAGAGGTAATTCTTTTTATTCCCTTTTTATTAATCCTATCATCGGTGATGGGCCTTAGCGGTGTCTGGTATTCCCGGCCGATCAGTGATTTACTGGCTTTTATTGTTACTTTCTACCTGATAACCAGGGAAATGAAAAAATTGGGCATTTCCCTGAGAGCAGGATTGCCTGGCTTAAACTGACAAATAAAAGTTCAGGCAGGATATTCCAGAGTTTTGGAGAAAATAACAATGAATTTTAATTTTTACAAAATCTAATGATTACTGGGGAGGAACAGCATGGAAGATGAAGGACTGATTGAAGTAGTTTTTGCTCCCGGTAACCGGCTGATCCTTGAGTGTGCTGATGATAAAGGAGTGGTAAAAAACCACCATACCGTAGTTGAAGATTTAGAAGGAGCATACCTGATATTGCAGGCTCCTGCCAAAGTTGATGGCAGCCCGGTTTCTTTCCGTGAAAGCCAGGAGCTAACCCTGCGCAGGGTCGACGGTGAAAAAAGCGAGTTATATGTAACCAACGTGTTTGTGATAGATGTCAGGCAGGGCAAGGTGCCCTTACTGGTTTGCAGTAAACCTAAAAAGATCGATAAAACTTCACTGAGACGCTTCTCGCGTTTTTCAGTCAGTCTTCCGGTCAAATATTGCCTGTCAAAGCAGGATAATTATAGTTATGGCAGGTTAAATGATCTATCCTTAACCGGTTGTTACCTGATGACCGATGAGGATGAAACAATTGATGAAGGCACTACCCTTAACCTGATGCTAACCATCCCCGGGGAGGGAGAAGTTGAAGTTGAAGGCAAAGTTATCAGGGTTGACAAATCCGGCGAGGAGAATAGGAATATAAGCGGCATAGCAATTGATTACCAGAAGCTGGATGAAAACAAACGCGAGATTTTGTACAGCTTTATTTTCCAACTTCAATTGACGGGAGACACAATTCTTGGTGGCGGTATTGAAAATTAGTTATTTCCGGCGAATAGCTTTTAGCAGTGCCACGTATCTTCGATAATATGCAAATGATCAATTGATAAAACTTTCAGGGCTTCTACATATAGTGCATCTTCATTATCAGACCAGCTTTCTGCCCTGGCTGTTAGCAGTGTTTTAAGTTTATCACCCTTTTCACCGGCAAACTGGCTTTTATGACAATCAATTGCCTTAAGTTTTATGTTCCAGGTTGCAGTAACATCTATAAAGGTATTTGGATAAGCGGTATAATAAAATGCAACCATTTTTGGCGAATAAGGCTTTAGCCCTTCCTGCAGATCTAAGGGGCAGAAATTTGGCATTCCGGAAAGCAGGCAGGCTTCAGCAGCGGCAAGCCCGGTCTTTGTATGATCAGAGTGGGCTTCATAAGGAAGCCACGGGTCGCATACCATTACCGCTTCAGGCCTGTGTTCCCTGATTATATGGGTGATCTCGGTTCGAACATCTTCAAGGGGCAGGGTGCCGCCATCGGGATAATCAAGCCAGAGGAAATCTTGTACACCAATTAGCGATCCTGAATACTCGGTTTCACTTCGCCTTGTTTTTACCAGGTCTTCAGCCTTAACTTCGGGGTCGTAAGTGCCTACAGAGCCGTCGGTGACGGTCAGGTATATTATACCGGCGCCCGATTTTGAAAGCCGGGCCAGGGTGCCCCCGGCGCCAATTTCCATGTCATCCGGGTGAGGCTGTATGCATAGAATTTTTTTTGCAGACAATAAATCAGGTGTGGGTAGCAGGTCACAGTATTTAGGTTTCATTAATCATCTCTCCGGTTAATTATTAATGTATCGCCTGATTTATTAATACAAGGAAAAATCTATAAATCCTTTTTTCCAGGCAGGATCATGCTAAAAAGGGCAAGATGATTATATAAAAGGGCAATTATATAATAGCATTGATTTGAATTTTCTTTTATGATTGTAGTTGTATAAATGTAACTAATCTATAAATGTAGAAGGGGAGGACAATAATGAAAAGCAGGTTTGCACTATTATTGGTAATGTTAATGTTGGGGACAATGTTGGTTGCTGGTTGTGGTGGAGATTCCAATGGCGGCGCAGCAGATGCCCCAGGCGCCGGATCCAACCCGGAACAGGTAGTCCAACAGTTCATAGCTGCTATCCATCAGCTAGATATTGAGCAGGCAAAAACCTATATATCAAGCGACTACATGGAAGAGTTTGAACGCGATTTTGATGAACTGGCTGAAGCGCTTGATGAGGATGATCCTGATGCAGAGTTTATGCGCGAACTGTTTGGGGCGATGATGAAGAATTTTGAGGTAGTCGCAACCGGTCATACGATCGATGGAGATACAGCGATCGTGAATACCTCGAACACCCACCCGGATCCTGAGCAATTTGCTGAAGCAATGATGGGTAAAATGTTTGAGATGATGTTCAGCGAGGATATAGATTTTGAAAATATGACAGAAGAAGAAGAGATGGAGCTTTTCATGGGCGCGATCATGGAAGCTTTTGAAGTAGCCGAAACAGTAACCACGGAAAGTGAAGTTCCCATGTTGAAAGAGGGCGGCGAGTGGAAAATTAACGGCGCTGTAATTAACGAATACATGGAGGATTTAGACTTCTAAATAAATTGAACATTAGATAACCGCTTAAAGAGAAAAAGAGCGTCATGGGGAAGGATAAAAGTTAACAAGTATCCCCATGACGTTTTTTCTTATCTACTCAAAGAGTTCAGCCGGCGGTTCGTGGGGAATCCGGGCTACTTCCTTTTCATTGTAATAGAATACAGCTTCTTTATCTCCGGTGATTTCTCCTATTTCTACTGCTTCAACACCTTCAGATTTTGCTGCAGCGATTACTTCTACCGCATCACCAGGGGTAACCTGGAACAGCATGCGGGCCTGGGTTTCGCAGATCAATATTTCTTCGGGTGTAAGATTGTCTTTTTTAACCGGAGCTTTTGCCAGGTCAACCTTTGCACCCAAACCACCAAATCTTGTAGATTCACTTACGGCAGCGCCTATCCCTGCAGCTCCCAGGTCTGAACAGGCGTTGACTTTTCCGGTCTTTATAACGGCCAGTGCTGCTTCCATGGTTGCTTTTTCCTCATTAAAGAGCGCCAGTGCGGGACGCATAATATCTGCCAACCCTGCCCGGTAAAGGGTGTCATTACCGTCATTGTCGGTTTTACCGATCATGATCAGGCGGTCGCCGATATTCTTGGCAGGTTTGGTCAGCGGTTTATCGATAACCATGCGCCCGATTACCGCAGCCACCACCGCCGGAACAATATCGCTAAATGAAGTGGAGAGCCCTCCGCCCACGACATAAACGCCCATTGTTTCGCAAATGTCACGTATACCTTTGACGATCAGGTTTACCCTATCGCCGCTGGTCATGATTTCACAGCTGCCGCAGGTGCATTCACCCTTAAAGCCGCAGGGCCCTACAATAACTTCATCTTCAAGGGGCCGGGTTCCGATGAAATCCAGCAAGAAGAGAGGCCTTGCTCCCATGGCAACAACATCCCGCATTGCGCCACCTGCCCCGGTGGCGGCACTGTCGTACGGGCGAGGCACGCAGGGAGAACAGTGACTCTCCATTTTGGCCGCTACCAGGCCGCTGTCGTCCGGCATGCGGAAAACTGCAGCATCATCATTGGCATCGGGGCCGATCAGCAGCTCTCCCGGCGAAGTCCTGCTTACTTTCTCATTTAGCTCCCTGAAGACCCCGAAGTCAATTGCCTTATCAATATTATGATGCAGGTGGATAAACAGGCCATGCATCAGTGCCTTTTCAACTGTATTCATAAACAAAGCCTCCTTAGTTATTTAGCTGTGCTCTATTATCTATACTACTGTACTGTTCGATATCCTTTTTGAAAACATCACATGGCAGGTAAAAATTTCATTACTCTGACGGTATCCCAATTATTAAAAAAACTCACTATTTGGATAGGATTAAACAACTGTGATAAAATTATTATAATAGTTTTTACGGGGATTTTTATGATAATTCATTTGAAGGAAATACAGGCAGGGTTGAAACGCCTGAAAGCGGCTGTATGGCTATTTCAGTTTAGCGACTAATTAAATGGAGTTGAAAGGAGAAAAAGATGCCTGATAATGATCGGGAGGAGAAAGGCTTTCGTCTTTTAGATTGCAACGAAGCCTCAAAACACCATTTTGAAAGAGCAGCAAACAAGTTGAAGCTGAAACGGGAATTTCGGGATTGGCTGAGGAACCCTTTCCGGGAAATATATGTGCACCTGCCTGTTATGATGGATGACGGTTCCCTTAAAATGTTTGAAGGATTCCGGGTGCAGCATAACAATGCCCGCGGTCCGTATAAGGGAGGTACGCGTTATCACCCGGAAGTAACACTGGGTGATATTCGCGGCTTAGCATCATGGATGACTTGGAAAACAGCCCTGCTCGGCCTGCCTTTTGGTGGTGCCAAGGGCGGGGTTAACTGTGATGCGAAAAATATGTCAGCGGCAGAACTTGAACGGGTAACCCGTAAATATACCCAGGCCATTTCAGCCGATATTGGTCCATACCAGGACGTGCCGGCTCCCGATGTTAATACAAATGAAAATGTTATGGCCTGGATCATGGATGAATACAGCAAGCTGCGCGGCTATTCACCGGCAGTAGTTACGGGAAAACCGATAGACCTTGGCGGGTCGCCGGGAAGAATAGATGCGACCGGACGCGGGGTAGCCTACATTGTTCAGCAGTGGGCCCTGGACAACAATATTGAAATGGAAAAGTCCGGGGCAGTTATCCAGGGGTTTGGCAATGTCGGCTTCCACGCTGCTTACCACCTGGACCGGCTTGGCTGCAAGGTTACCGCAGTATCGGATACAGGGGGCTGTATATTTAAACAGGAAGGCCTTGATGTTGAAGCTGTTTATGAACACAAAGAAAAAACCGGTTCTGTAAAAGATTTCCCCGGGGCAGAAACTATTGATAGTGAACAGATTTTTTCAATGGACTGTGATTTTCTGATTCCTGCAGCCCTGGAAAATGCGATTACCAAGGATAATCTTGGGCAAATAAAAACAAAAGCAATATTTGAAGCGGCTAACGGCCCAACCTGCCCCCTTGTTGAACCCGGGCTTGCCGACAAAGGGATAACTGTTGTCCCGGATATATTAACTAACAGCGGGGGAGTTGTTGTTTCTTACTTTGAATGGGTTCAGAACCTGCAGCAGTTTACCTGGAGCGAAGACCAGGTTGATTCTGAACTGCAGACCAAAATGAAAAATGCCTATCGCAAAGTGATTGATAAAGCTAAAGAAGAAAAAGTCAATCTACGCATCGCCGCCTATATGATAGCGCTTGAAAAGGTTGCATCGGCCGCTAAAACCCGCGGTGTTTACTGATTAATTTAAGATCCCGTTAATCTGGTTCTATTGCCATTTTTCCTTTGTGGGGTGACAGTTTCATGGAGAAGCAGGGAGCAGCTAAGTTAATGGAAGAAATTGGGGTTCTGCTTGAACTGAAAGGTGAAAACCCTTTTAAAAGCAGGGCGTACTATAATGCTGCCCGTACCATAGAGGTAATGGGCGAGAGTGAACTGGAACGGCTGGTCGAGGACGATGAGCTAAAAAACGTTAAGGGAATTGGGTCAGCAATCAATGAAAAGCTGATTGAGTATGTGTCTACAGGAAGCCTTGCCTACTACGAAGAACTTAGAAATAGCATCCCGGAAGGGCTGCTGGAAATGCTGAAAGTTCCCGGTCTTGGCCCCCGCAAAGTTCAGGCGCTTCATGAAATGCTGGAGATATCGAGTTTGGCTGAACTGGAATATGCCTGCCGCGAAAATCGTTTAACCAACCTGAAAGGTTTTGGTGAAAAGACGCAGAGCAACATTCTTGAAGGAATAGAATTTCTACGTCATTACCAGGGACGGCACTTTTACGTGGAAGCAAAGGTCCTGGCCGATCAGCTTGTTGAAAAAATCAGGAATTTCCCTGACCTGGACCAGGTTAGCCCTGCCGGAAGTATCAGGCGCTGCATGGAAATAGTTAAAGATATTGATATTGTGGCTTCAGGCAGCGAGCCGGAAAAGATAATAAAATCTTTTACCGCCTTAAGCGAAGTGGCAGATGTTATTGCCAGTGGAGAAACAAAAGCTTCCGTCAGCCTGGAAAGCGGGATTAATGTAGACCTGCGGGTGGTAAAAAAAGAAGAATTCCCCTATGCCCTGCATCACTTTACCGGCAGCAGGGAGCATAATACTGCACTGCGGCACCGGGCTAAAAATATGGGGATAAAGATAAATGAATACGGCTTATTTAAAACAGACAGCGGAGAAAAAATAGCCTGCCGTGATGAAAGCGATATTTTTGAAGCCCTTGGCCTATCTTACATACCTCCCGAATTACGGGAAAACCTGGGTGAGATAGAGGCTGCTGAAGAAAATTCCCTTCCAACCCTCGTTGAAGAAAGCGATGTTAAGGGAATATTCCACGTTCACACAACATACAGCGACGGTATAAATTCCCTGGAAGAGGTAGTCCGGCACTGTGATGAGAGCGGTTACCAGTATGTAGGGATATCCGATCACAGCCAGTCTGCATCCTATGCAGGCGGTTTAAAAGAAGATGATTTAAAGAAGCAGAAAGAAGAAATAGAAAAACTGCAGGAGGAATATCCCGGGATCAGAATCTTTGCAGGGATTGAATCGGATATCAGGTCAGATGGAACGCTTGACTATCCCGATCATGTCCTGGAAAAGCTAGATTTTGTCATAGCATCTGTTCACTCGGGATTGAGGATGGAGCAGGGCAAAATGATGGAAAGGCTTAAAAGGGCCATATCGCACCCTGCGATTACCATGCTTGGCCATCCCACCAACCGCCTGCTTTTAGGCCGGGATAGTTCGCATGTTGATCTGGAAGAGCTATTCCAGGCTGCGGCAGAATATGGGGTCATCCTGGAACTTAATGCCAGTCCCGCCCGCCTGGATCTTGACTGGCGGTACCTGAAGAAGGCGAAAGATATGGGCCTTAAGGTTTCAATAAACCCGGATGCCCACCAGCTTGAAAGTTTCAGTGATACTAATTTTGGTGTGGCCATTGCCCGCAAGGGTTGGTTGGAGAAGAAAGATATTTTTAATGCCCTTGAAAGGCAAGATGTGGAATCTTACCTGAAAAACAGGCATTCCTAAGCCCTGAACCGGTAAATCTGAATCATTTACGGTCTCCCCAAAAACCGGGCAGACGAGACACAACAAAGCTTGCTATAGAGTGGCCTGCAATAACCCCAACCAAAAGGCCAAGAATATCGGTTATAAAAAAAAGGGTTAGCGATAGAATGCCGATCACAATTATTATGTAAAGCAGGGAATGGATCCAGTCAGGCAAAATTTGGCCTCCGTCATTGTTTTATATTATTTCATACCGCACGGCCATGTAAACGCTAATTATATTTTAGCACAGTTAAAATAAGCGAACATGGATTTACTTTTGAAGTTAGAAGATGCAATTTATGAGTCGCAGGATTCAGTTCGGAACCTTGAGACACGAGAAAAAGACCCTGGTAAGCTCAGGATCAAACTGGGTGCCGGAGCACTTTTTAAATTCCTCCAAAACTTCTTCAATAGACAATGCTTTCTTATAGGGCCTGCCGTTGGTCATAACCTCGTAAGCATCAGCGATGGCGGTTATACGGGCCAGAAGCGGTATTTTACTTCCTTTAATGCCCTGGGGGTAGCCTTTCCCATCCCATCTTTCATGGTGGGCTAAAATATCCTGGGCCACATGGGCAAACTCTTCTGTCGCCCGGGCAATTCTATAGCCGATTTCCGGGTGCTTTTTTATAATCTCCCATTCATTTTTCGACAAGGGGCTTCTTTTCGTTAATATTTCCTCGGAAATATTAATTTTTCCTATATCATGAAGGGTGATCAATAGTTCCAGGCGTTTAATCTCTGCGTCAGGCAGATTAATTTTTTCTCCAATCTGGCGGGCTATTTTTTGCATGCGCCTGGTATGGACTTCAGTTTCAAAGCTTTTTTCCGCCAGTGTTTTTAGCAGTGCTTTAAGAACAGCGCTTTTTGTGCTGCGGCTTTCTGTAAGTTTTTGTTTATACATATTATCTTCTGCATCACGCAGAATTTTTGACAGGTCTGTGGCTCTGTAGTTTTTACAGGATATACCCAGCGCCATTGATATGGGGATGTCTTCAACATATGCCAGGCGGCAGTTTTCAGAAATCCTTTTACCAATAGTGCTTGCCCCATCCAGGTCGGTCTTAGGTAAAAGCACAACAAATTCATCTCCGCCCCAGCGGGCGATGATATCTTCCCGGCGGCAGGAGTTTTTTATCAGCTCTGCAGCCTTGACCAGCAATTCGTCACCTTTGGTGTGGCCATATGTATCGTTGATCAGTTTCAAACCGTTCAGATCGGCCATAATGATACTAATCGGAAGCTGTCTTTCAGAATCCAGCCTCTTGGCTTCTTCATCAAAATAGGCCCGGTTGTATGTTCCAGTCAGGTTGTCGTGAAAGCTGATGTAACGTAAGTTTTCTTCCGCCTGTTTCCTGTCGGTAATATCGCGGACAGAACCCTGCAGGACAGTTTTGCCTTCCAGGGTAAAAGCTTTTAATATCACTTCTGCCGGGAAAACTTCTCCATCTTCACGCTGGTGGATCCACTCAAAGTGAATATGCTCCTTTGTTTTTAAAGCTTTCGAAATATTTTTGTTGGCCGCCTCAAAGGATGTTTTGCCATCCGGTTGAAGGATGGGAGAAAAATCTGAAGGCCTGGTCATTACAAATTCTGCCTTGCTTTCCAGGCCGTAGAGGTCTAAGGCCCTTTGGTTGCAGTCGATAAACAACCCTTCGTCACTTACTATAGTTATGGCATCATGTGATCCCTCAAAAATTGCATTATATTTACTTTCCCTTTCCTGCAGTTCTCTTTCAGCCTTTTTCCTTTCGGTTATGTTAGAGTAAAAGGCATAAGCGCCAACCCTTTTATTGTCGATAATAATTGGCAGGGCTTTGATCATAACCTCCATCGGTTCTCCCCGTTTATTGTAACGAATATCTTCTTCTTCTACCTTCTCCCCGGCAAGCACCCTGGCAGTACTCTCCTTATTGGCAGAACCGGGTTTGCTCTGGTTCATAACATCATCAATGTGCCTGCCGATTACATCGCCCCGCCTGTATCCAAACATCCTGACAAAATTGTCATTCACATCTATTATCAGGTCATCAGCGTCAATGCTTACAACTGCGTCAAATGAATTATCGAATAGAGTTTTCAATGACTTGTTCTGGTAGATATGTTCCAGTTCGTTTTTCTTTTGATTGGTAATATCGCGAACAAGTACGTTGATATAGTTTTCATCGGTGGTGTAAACTTTAATTTCTGTCCAGCGATCATATTTATCTATATAATGCTCAAAGATGATTTCCCCAAGATTAAGATGCATCATTTGAATAAACCTATCCCGGGCAATGCCCAGGTTGTTGTAAGCGTCAGAAAGATCGCTCAGCTTTTTATTGATTATTTTTATGCGGGGAAAACCGGAAAGATCTTCAAAGGCCCTGTTTACATAGCGAAAAATAAGGTCAGCTTTTCGGCCTTTTTCTGTTTTAACCAGCTCAAGGCAGGCAAACCCTTCAGGCAGCTGTTCTATAAATAACTGATCATTATTTTGTTCCATCTAAGCTGTTTCCTTAATTTATGATAAATAGTATTTCTTCAATAAAGTAGGAAATCCTTCAAAATAGAAATTAATAGGAAGGAATCTGCTCTGATTGAAGGTATTTACCATGCTTTTGTAGAAATATTTTGCCTACTGTTAATGTTAGATAATTGTTACTAGATGGGAAGTTCGCTTACGCTGCTCAGATAAAGAAAAATTTATAAACGGTTTATGACAGTTCTAAGGAGGTTGATTAAACAATGAGCAAGGGAAAACATACTTATCCGGACGGTAGTGTATACGAGGGTGATATTGAAGGTGGAAAAAGGCATGGCCAGGGAATCTGGGTAAAAACCGATGGCACCAAATATGCCGGCCAGTGGAAAAATGACAAGCCCGATGGGCAGGGCACAATAACCTGGCCCGACGGACGGAAGTATTCAGGTTACTGGAAAGCGGGCAAGCGCCATGGTCAGGGTGTAGATATGCAACCCGATGGAAGTAAGGTTGAAGGTGTTTGGGATGAAGGTGAACTGATCCGGGAAAGAAAACATGTGGCGCCCGCCGAAGATGATTATTTTGAAGAACTTGATGATAATTATGTTGATGAACCTGAATCCGACTACAGGTCACAGGGTGAAGGTTTTTTAAAGTCTCTATTCGACGTCAGTATGAAAGAGATGATTACCCCTAAAATAATCAGGATTCTTTATATTATCGGGTTAATCGGAATAGGTTTAGGAGTGCTTGGTTCGCTTGTGGCAGCAATAGTTTCCGCCAGCACGGCAGGTATAGGCACACTTTTGGTATCGCTAATTACCATACCGATTGGCGCCTTTCTTGCGGTAGTATTCCTGAGGGTTTACCTTGAGTTAATTATTTTGCTTTTTAATATTTATGATCAGTTGAAAGAGATAAGGGCTAACCAAAAACGTTAACCGTTGATCGCCTCACCAAAACGGTCGACAAATGTATTCAGCTAGAAGGAGAAAGTTTTGTATTTTGGAACTGCCTGGGAAACTTTATACATTTAAGCGAGATTAATTGCACTTTAATAGCTGCCTGATTAGGCTTAATGAATGAGAGAAGGTTGCACTGAATGGGTATAGTAATTCTTATAATTGTTGCAGTAATAGCCCTTCTATTTTTCTTACGCAGCCGCGGTGCAGGCGGTAAGAAAAATCAGTTGTGGAATAAATGCCGTCAGTTACTGAATTTGCCTCCTGCTGAAGCTGACAAAACGATAGAAAGATATATGGAAAATCTGAAAAGTAAACATCCGGGGCGCAGTGAAGAGTGGTACCTCGAAAAGATTATTTATGATCTCGAAAGGGATCGTTGAATTAATCTGGCAAAGGGGGGGGTGAAACCTGCTGTCTTTGTTTACTGGCAGGTTAGTTAAAATGGCAAAAATATTGGTGGTTTACTACAGCAGGACAGGGCATACCGGGCAGATGGCAGAAGAAGTTGCCGTTGGGGTCCGTTCCACGGGAGCGGAAGCCGATCTCTGTGAGGTTAGCAGTTGCACCCTGGAACAGCTGCTTGATTATGATGGTATAATTGTCGGTTCCCCTACGTACTACGGAATTACAGCCGGCCCGATAAAAGATTTTTTTGATCGCAGTGTTGTGCATCACGGCAAACTGGAAGGAAAGGTTGGTGGCGCTTTTGCCAGCGCAGGGGTTCTTGGTGGCGGCAGCGAAACCACGGTTATGAGCATTGTCCAAATGCTTCTGGTTCACGGGATGATTGTCCAGGGCCAGGCCAGGGGCAACCATTATGGTGTGGTATCAATTGGGAAGCCGGATGAGACAGCGATAGAAGAATGCCGCCAGCTGGGCAAAAGGGTAGGTAAGCTGGCAAACAAACTTTTATAGTTAATAAAAACCCAACCCCCTGTGATTTCTTGTGTTCCCAGGATGCGATTTCTTGTTAAGGAGTGAAGGCGATGCCGGTGATATCAAAAGCCATACGCCAGCCACTTAAATTTGTAGACGGCATAATGGATAGGCTTTTTAGTATATTTGGGGCGGTTGCATTGTCCCAGTTCCCCCAGTTTTACGGGCAATATATGCAGCGCCTGGGTGGTCACCTGGATGAAGCCAGGCTTGCCCTGAATCAGTATGTTGCCGCCGCAGAAGCTTTAGGCCTGACCCTGGAAGAATATATCCGGGAGCATCTTGATTCGGGCAGCACGGTCTTCGTTTCGTCCGGTGAAATAATCCAAAACCTATGGGATCGGGTACAGAGCCTGGAATCTGCTTACCAGGCCCTGCAGGATGCAAATATCTTTACACGCTGGTTTGTATTTCTGCGGGAGGTAGACTGGTCCATAGCGGCAGGTACCTGGGAAAATTTTGTGCCTGGTGTTCCGACCACCCTTGAAGGCCTTACCTATGCCCTGACAGGACTGCTTTTGGGTTGGGGTTTTTATGCCCTGGTTAAAGCAGGCGTTGTATTATTAGGCACATTAATATCGGGAAAGAAATCGAAGGGAAAAGTTTAAGTTAGGGGTCGGTTATGGCCACTAACTTTTTGTTTTTGTGAATAGCTTATTATAAGAGCAAGTAGAACAGACCGCAGTTATAGCTTTGTGGCCCTTTCGCCTTCTGTTGATGCAGCTACAATTTGCCCATGGGTCTGCCTTTACGTTCCAGCACAACATAGGCAAAACTTCTGATATCAAGTTTTCGTAAAAACTGCACAAAGGGTAAATCAGGCGCCAGGGAAATATCAGGAATAGCGTTGAATTTGCCATGACCTGCAGTGAAATGATCACAAAGTTCCCGGGGTAGAGATTCCATCGCTCCAGTAAAAGCCAGCCGGCAAATCAGTTGTCAAGATCCTTGCGGGCGTGTAAATACTCTTCCCGGGTGATTTCATCCATAACGTAGCGTTTTTTCAAAATATCCTGCGCCTGGTCGGCAGGAGGGCCTGTTGACAACTTGCCTGCATTTAAAACAAAAACCAGCGGGATTGCCAGGGCGATAATAATTGCAAGAGCCAACACTCCAACCCAGATTAGCGCTGTCCAGTTCCTCGTGCCAGTTAGCGGGGCAGAACTGTTCCAGTTGGCAAGCCAGTTCATCATCATATGGATCTCATTTCGCTGTGAATTCCGGATACTTCCAGCCAGGAGTGCCACCTCTTCATGTTCCGCCAGGCCCTGTGCAAGCAGTTGCTGTGACATCATCACTGCTGTCATATGGTGCGGGATCATATCTTCTAAGAAAGCGCGGTCGAGGATGTCACCCCGCAGGCCTTCAAGTTCGCGCATCATCGGCTGGTAGTCGACCTCATGACTTTGATCTGGGTACCAGTTGTCAAGGTATAGAGACATCTGCTCGATTTCTGCAGTTTGGGTCCTGATAATATCTTCAGCAAAATCTCTCATCTCTTCGCGCTCAGTATTGTCTCTTAAGTAAATAGCTGAAGCTACCGCTTCTTCGTGATGGGGAATCATGTGAACCAGAAAATCATGTTCATTCTCTATAGAAATATTCATTGATCCCATCATCCCGGGTCCCATTTGTCCAGGCCCCATCATTCCGAACCCGCGGCCGGTGCCCTGTTCATTCTGAAAAGACTGCCTGTTACCATTTACAAAAGGACAGCAAGTCTGCGCATTGGTGGTCATAAATAATACGACCGCTGTATAAGCTGTTAGACCCAGCAAGACAACCAGCAAAACCGCTATCGCTACAAGTGTTGTATTTTTCATGTAAAACGCCCCTGTTCGTAGGCTCTCAGGTAAGATCTTCCTTTTTCGTTTCATATTCTTCTTTGTCTATCTCGCCCTGGGCATATCTGCGCTTAAGTATGTCTAAAGGGTCGTCTGAAGCCCTGGCGCTGCTTTCTGTGCTGATGTTTGTTTTCTGAAGCGCTGCAACTACCACCCAGATAATTAGGCCTAAAACAACTAAAAAAATGATAGGAACTAAAAACATTACACCATAACCTCCCATCATTCCGGGACCCATCATGCCGAAACCACCACCCCGTAATCCCCAGAGAATTGTAAAGCCCAAAACAAGAAAGAGCAGAATGGCCACAATGATAATTCCTATTATCAATGCTGTTTTTTGACCCTGGTTCATTTTTAACCCTCCCACCGGTACAGTGTTTTATAAATATCCTACTATAACAATAGCACTTCTATGATAAGTAGTCAATAAATGTTGTAGTAAGCTTAGAATATTCTGGCAATATATAGGATAGTTTATGGCAGAGAGGTGTTTTTTCAGTGAATGTAATCGACATGTTTTAAATATCATTAATATTCCCCGAATACACGCCGGGAATGATGAAGCATGCAGGGGCTGGCCTGTCTACTTGCAAGCCATGGCTGCTGATCTCTGTAGCTGTCTAATAAAGTTATGGTGTACCTGTTATATTTTTCTCGGCGGCCGTGGCCCGAAATACTGGTAATACTGAACCTTTATGTTGCCGTGGTAAAGTTTTCTTCTCTTCGACGCTCTTTTACCGTAATGGTTTTCAAATCTTTCGTGGGCACTGAGAATATAAAAGGACCAGGTATCCAGCCTTTTGAAAACCTTACCCATTTCCCGGTAGAGGTTCTCCACTTCCTGCATGTTGCCCAGTCTTTCTCCGTAAGGCGGGTTGCAGATAATTTTACCGTATTTCTTTTTTGAGCTAAGCTCACTAAAGGGCATAACCTGAAAATGGATTTCGTCTTCCACTCCTGCTTCAACAGCATTTTTCCTGGCTATATCAACAGCTTTTTGATCCAGGTCAGTTCCGGTTATATCTAATTTATTATCATATTTAGCATTTTCGTGTGTTTCCCGACGCGCTTCGCGCCAAAAATCCTGACCAATAACCGGCCATTTCTCAGATATAAAATTCCTGTTCATTCCCGGTGCCAGGTTCATGCCGATCATGGCAGCTTCTATCGGGATGGTGCCCGATCCACAAAAGGGGTCAATCAGCGCTATATCAGGCTGCCAGCGGGCAATCAGGACCATGGCGGCAGCCAGGTTTTCCCTTAAGGGCGCCCCGCTGCCGGTAATGCGGTAGCCCCTTTTATGCAGCCCATCGCCGCTGGTGTCGATAGTCAGGGTGGCCACATCCTTTAACATTGATACTTCCAGCTTATAAAGGGGGCCCTTTTCCTCGAACCATTCTTTTTTGTAGCGCTTTTTCATGCTTTCAACAACGGCTTTTTTTACTATTGCCTGGCAGTCGGAAATGCTGAACAGCGTGGATTGTACTGATTTCCCGTCAACCGGAAAGGCAGCATCTGCAGGAATTATGTCAGGCCAGGGCAGGGTTTTTGTATTTTCAAACAGCTCATCGAAGGTGGTTGCCTTGAATTCTCCTACCTTCAGGCGGACCCTGTCTGCCGTGCGCAGCCACAGGTTTGCGCGGCAGATAGCGCTTTCATTACCTGTAAAAGTTACCCTGCCATTTTCTACTTTGGTATCATCGTAGCCTAGATCTTTTAGTTCCTGGGCAACAAGGGCTTCCAGGCCAAAAGTTGATGTAGCAATCAGTTCAAGCTTAGACACATAATCACTCCTGGGATTTTTTTCATCTTAGCACTTTCAGGGATAAACTGCAATTAGAAGCGGATGCTTAATACTGGGTTGTGAAAAATATAAGCGAAGTGCGTGTTGGCAGGAATAAAGGCGGGAATGTCTAATATAGGCTAGTACTACTTGCAACTTCATTCAAGGGAAAATAATAATTTGCCATAACTGAAAGGGGACGGGCAGGGATGGAACATTATGAAAAGCTGGGTGTTTTCTACCTTGGAAGGCCTTATGACCTGGAAGCAAAAAAAACGGGTGAGGGTCTTCTTTTGTATGATTCCAAGGATATGGTTACCCATGGAGTATGTGTGGGAATGACCGGCAGCGGGAAAACCGGCTTATGCATCGGCCTGCTCGAAGAAGCAGCTCTCGATAATATTCCGGCAATTATTATAGACCCCAAGGGTGATCTGACCAATATGCTGCTGACTTTTCCCCAGCTGCGTCCTGAAGATTTTCGCCCCTGGATCAATGAAGATGATGCCCGCAAGAAAGGGGTGAGCCCAGATGAGTATGCTGCCCAGCAGGCCGAACTCTGGCGCAATGGGCTTGCTTCCTGGCACCAGGATGGAGAGCGCATTCAATTTCTGAAAGACTCTGCAGAGTTTGTAATTTATACCCCGGGCAGCACTGCCGGTATCCCTATCTCAATATTAAATTCATTTTCAGCCCCGCCGCCGGCAATAATAAGCGACCTGGAACTTTTACAGGATCGTGTCAGCGGTACTGCCAGCAGCCTGCTAAGTTTAATCGGGATTACTGCCGATCCGATCAACAGCCGGGAGCACATCCTGATCTCAACAATCCTTTCACAGGCCTGGCAGCAGGGAATGGATCTGGATCTTGCCTCTCTGATCCAGAAAATTCAAAACCCACCTTTCAGCCAGGTTGGTGTAATGAACCTGGAATCATTTTATCCCTCGAAAGATCGGTTTAACCTGAGCTCTCAAATCAACAACCTGCTTGCTTCACCAAGCTTTGCCGGCTGGATGCAGGGGGAATCGCTGAATATCGATAGAATTTTACATAATGCGGCGGGCAAGCCGAAAAT
>SKWE01000179.1 GCA_007129055.1 Syntrophomonadaceae bacterium | reverse complement strand
GCCCTGAACTGGTGAATAGTGAACTGCTATCTTATCGAACAATAAATTCTTTATTCCAGACTTCCAGCTTTTCAAGTAAATCTTCACCAAGCTCAGGAACCTTGTGGTTTTTTACCAGGTCACTTAACTGCTCCTTGATTTTACTCCTGAAATCAGATACGCCTGAATTTCTTATTTCACGACTGAACAGGCTTGGATACCAGATGTTTTTAAAGTTCTTGAAAGTATGCTCCTGATCTAAAAAATGCCCACCGGCCCCAACTTTCTCGATTATATCCATGGCGAGGCCATCATTTTCTATGGGTATACCCTTGCAATAATATTTTAGCCCTTCGATAATTTCATTGGCGAATACAACCAGTTCAGGGGACAGGCTCATACAATGGTCTATTATACCCACGTCATGAACTATATTAGCCTGACTGAGAAGAGTTGAAAATATGCTGAAAGTTGCTTCTGCAGCTGACTGCTCATCAAAGGTTTTAGCGTCAGAGCAGCCTGCAGTGCCATAAAATGGGATTCCAAAATGGTTTGCTATTTCTGATGCAGCAGCAACAAGAAGATGGAATTCAGGTGCTCCGTAGCTTCCTATTGTTGTCCGCATATCTAAGATAGAAGGCATGGCACCATAAATAAATGGAGCGCCTTCACTAACAAGCTGTGTAATTAAAAGGCCTGTCAGGACCTCTGCATGACATTGTACTAGCGTGCCGGTATGGCTCATAACTGATGTTCCACCCATCATGCAATATGGCATGTATACAACAGGAATGCGATTTTCTGCACAAAGGTAGAGTTTTTCTGTGCTTTCTGCAGGGTGAGTAAGTGGTGGTATGGGCTCACAGTAATGAAAAATAAAGGGTTTTTGTTGCAGTTTTTCAAGACTGCCTGCCACTGTTGATGCGATTTGGATAATATCTTTTAAACCCTGGACATCATTGGTAGAAAAATTAATTGGTTTTCTGAAATTCTTGACAGTCTCAAGGAACGAAACCTGAGATTGAACCCTGGGTGAAATGTCTGATGAAATTCCAACTGACAAAATAAAATGAATATTTGGCAGGGCATCGGCCACCTTGCAAATAAATTTAGTATCTTCCATCTTAAATTTTCTTACACAACCTGTAAAGGGATCTAAAATCTCCAGTTGATCTGCATGAGTGCCAAAGTATACTTGCCTATCCTTATCAACTGTCATCGAAGGTTCTCCATCCCGGGTATATAAAGTAATGCTTTTTGGAGCAGATTTTAACGCACGCTCAATTAAGCTGCGGGGGATGTGAACAAGATCGTTTTTGCCAATTTGGCAACCATGGGTCAATAACAACTTCAGGGTTTTTTCACCATAAATTTTAGTGCCCAGGCTTTCTAAAAGGGCTAAACTTTTTCCATGAATATGTTCTATTTTCTCGGGTTCCAGAATATTTAAAGCAAGATTATGATTTATTGTAGGCTTAACTATGACAGGTCCCTCCTCAATGTGCTAAATAGTATTAACAGCTAAGCTGTTAGCGCAAAAAGTGTATGGTCTATCCCTGGTGTAGCAATTAATGTGGCCATAGATTCCATGTTGGATGGAGAAATACATCTGCAACAAAGAACTTTTAACAAGGCCCATTAACCCTTTGATGCTAATATGTGTAATAATACTATTTACTCTTGTGAAACAACAACCCTGATCGGGTTGCCGATTTTCTCTTCAAGAATCTGCATGCCATAATTGATTTCGCTGAGAGGCACTTTATGGGAAACTGAGTGATCAAGATTAATTGTTCCTGACTCAATCAACCTAACAATGATCTCAAAATCACGATGAAGTTGATCTGCGCTGCTGATAATTGAACGCTCTTTAAGTAGTAAGTCATGATATGGGTTGATGACAAAATCTACAGGGCAGATACCTACCGAAACAAGTCTTCCACCAAAAGCTAGGGCATTAAGCGATTGACGTAAGCTGGTGGGGTTTCCGGTAAAATCAACAACGACATCAACTCCTGCACCTGCAGTTATGTGAGATAAATTGTCTAATAACGATTCCGAAGCGGCATTGACAACAAAATCTGCACCAACAATGGTTGCCGTTGACAGTTTTTCGTCATTTATATCTACGGCAATAACTGTAGTAGCGCCCATCACTCGGGCCAACTGCACAGCGTGTAGGCCTAAACCGCCGATACCAACAATCATAACCGTTTCTCCCATTTGTATTCGAGCTCTTGTCAACGCATGAAAAGGCGTACCGATGGCATCGCTGATCAAAGCCCCCTGCGCTAAGGAAACATTACGCGGTAACCTAAATAGGTTACGCTCCGGGACGACAAGATATTCCGCAAAACCGCCGTCTATAGTTTTCCCGAGCATTTCTGCATATTGACAATAGTTTTCTCTACCCATTTTACAGTTGTGGCACTTGCCACAAGTGATCAGGTAGTATACGCCAACTCGTTCTCCTACCGAAAAAAGCGTTGCATCATCTCCTACATCCTGAATCAGACCCGCTATTTCATGGCCCAGCGTTATAGGTAACGCTTTTATTTTACTGCTGCCATCCCTGTAGTGAAGATCTGATGTGCAGATACCGGTTGCCATAATATTAATTAGCACCTCTCCCCTGCCCGGGACTGGTTCGGGAACATTAACTACCTGCAGGTCTTCTTTAATTTTAAACAGGCGGGCAGCTTTCATAATAATCACCCCTCTAAATTGTATTACTTGACAAGGGAAGTTAAAAACTTTTGTCTTCCCTTGTTAAACTGCTGTTTATTGCAAACTAGTTTCATCTTAAATTCCCTGTCATCTTAATATTCCCTTTCGTTAGCTACAAATTGGTAGCAGAAACTGATAATTCAACATGTTTTCAAGATATTTATTTCATTCACTGGATTGATATGAACTTTGAATGAATTAATATTATATCGTAGAAAAAACATTATTTTGAATATCATGTCCATGCATTTTCTGCATTGCTTTTTGGTGCAAGAAATGCTTGCTTTTTATTGATCAACCCTTCGGGGAACGATCATCACTGCCTCTATTTTAGCGCAATAATATTTGCATGCAAGAAATATATGCGTTTAGCGGTAAATTAAACCGATATATCACCAAAAAACAGGGACTAATTACCATATTATAGGTGTATATCAACAGATCATCTTTGCAATTCTGGCATTACATTTGCAATATAAAAGATTATGAACATTATTGATGCATTTAAGGTGAAGAATGCCAAATTGGCAAACATAAAAGATTTGAAGGAAAACCAAAAGTTGAATAATTTTTATCTTGACAAATGGGAGCAGGACATATGCATTAGTTAATGGCTTATTTATTATTTTGCTGACACAGAATCTATGAGTCAGTAAAAATAGCAACATTTACACTATGTAAACTAAATAATGAAAATTACTTACATTGTGATAGTTGAAGCTATTTGAATAAGCCTTATAATTGAGAAAAAGATCCTTCCATCTATACATCAATCAAGTATTACCGTTTTCTAAGCATATGTCAGCGCTGCCCGTTTTTAAGATATATTTTATTTGAACAGAGTGTGGGTGATTACTGATTTATGATTGAATCTATGGACTCTTTGTTTAAACTTTTAAACCCAACAGCTGATAAGCTCATTTTGTCAGTTCAGGCAGAAAATCCCTCTTTATTTTACAATGTCATTGCTTACCTTGAGCGGCGTGGAGATATGGTCTGGGATTTATTTCTCGAACATCTCTGGATTGTGCTTATTTCGATCAGCATCGCTGTTGTTATTTCTGTGGTGGTGGGAATTTTCATTAGCTATTACTCGGGTCCTGCACCAACAGTACTAGCTGTTTGCCAGGTCCTAATGACTGTCCCGAGTATAGCCATGCTTGGTATCATGGTGCCGTTTTTTGGGATAGGTTTTACTACAGGGGTAATTGCCTTGATACTTTACAGTCTGTTGCCAATTGTTCGTAATACCTATACTGGAATTAAAGAGATTAGTCCGGCAATAGTAGAATCGGCAGTAGGGATGGGGATGACTGAATGGCGGATCTTAACAAAAATCAAAATACCCCTGGCTATGCCGGTGATCATGGCCGGTATTAGAACTGCAACCGTCATGATTGTTGGTATCGCTGCGGTCACAGCGTACGTTGGTGCTGGAGGATTGGGTGTGCTTATATTCCAAGGAATATCTAGATCAAGTGAGTCGATGATCATCGTGGGAGCAATCGGAGTTTCTTTTATTGCTATTGCCTTAGATATCATCCTGTCCTGGGGCGAACGTCGTCTGGCAGCGGTGGGTAAAGTGAAGGAGGCAAAACAATGATAAAAATAGAGAACGTAACCAAAAAATTTCCGGGGATGGATATACCGGCAGTAAAAGATTTGAACCTGGAAGTAAAAAAAGGCGATATTTGCGTCCTGGTCGGGCCTTCAGGCTGCGGCAAAACGACGACGATGAAAATGATTAACCGTATCCACGAACCGACCAGCGGAGCGATATACATAGATGGCCAGGATGCCTTAAAGATGAACCCAATTAAGCTGCGCCTGGATATCGGCTATGTAATCCAGGAAATCGGCCTTTTCCCGCATATGACCATAGCAGAAAACGTGGCCACGGTGCCCAACGAGAAAAAATGGCCTAAAGAGAAGACCAAAAAGAAGGTAGCTGAAATGCTGACCTTAGTCGGGCTCGACCCCGAACAGCACGGGAATCGCTACCCGTCAGAGCTAAGCGGCGGCCAGCGCCAGCGGGTAGGGGTAGCGAGGGCCATGGCCACCGACCCGCCGATCATGCTGATGGATGAACCCTTCGGGGCAGTTGACCCGATTACCCGGGCCAAGCTGCAGAACGAATTCTTAAGGATCCAGGAAAGGGTGGGAAAGACCATTGTCTTTGTGACCCACGACATCGATGAAG
>SKWE01000271.1 GCA_007129055.1 Syntrophomonadaceae bacterium | reverse complement strand
TCTTCTACTGTATAGCGTTCAGCATTAACAAGGGTTTGTTTACGGTGGTATTCGGGAGGTACAAGGGTAAGATTACTTTTTGTTATCTCAATATAGTAGCCGAAGTTCCTGTTGTAACCAATGCGAAGAGATTTAATGCCAGTCCGCTGTTTTTCATCATTTTCAAACTGCAATAACATATTTTTCCCTTCGCTGGAGATAGTTTTTAACCGGTCAACATCTTCATTAAAACCTTCTTTAAATAAACCTCCGTCACTAATCGACAGGGGCGGTTCTTCAACCAGGGCATTATCAATCAATGTTGTTAAATTATCAAATGCCGGTAATCTGCTGTTGATATCATTCAGCATTTCAGAAGTATAGCTTTTCAAGGCCTTTTTCAGGTCTTTTAGCTGAACTAAAGTTTTTTTGAGGGCAACCAGATCACGGGCGTTAACCCTTTGGTAGGTTAGTCTGCTGCAAAAACGTTCAATGTCAAATACTTCGTCAAGAATTTTGCGAAGCTCGCGACGCTGCAGGGGTTTTTTTAATAGTTCTTCAACTGCATCAAGCCTGTTTTCAATCATACTCTTATCAATAAGCGGCTGTTCCAGCATCCTCCTGAGCAGCCTTCTGCCCATTCCCGTCATGCAGTGGTCGAGCAGCCCCAACAGGCTGCCAACTTTACTGCCATCACGGATGGTTGTAGTTAACTCCAGGTTCCGGCTTGTTATATTATCAATAATCATGCTTCTATTGCTAAAATATAGCTCAAGCTGATGAAAATGCTTATACCCGGAGGGAAGTTGTTGAAGTTTGTCCAGGTATATAAGGGCCGTTGCCGCTGCAATAGCAGCCTGAGGATAATGATCAAGTTCAAGATCTATCCAGGTATCATCGCTCCACTGCGCTTTAATTAAATCCTTGCATTCTTTAAAATCAGGTATAAAATGCAGTTCATCGATCAGGCATTTATGGTTTAATTTTAAAGTATTGCGACAAAGTTCGCTTGTTTCCTGAGAACCGCAAATAATTTCTGATGGTTGCAGTCTGCTCAGTTCGTCAGCTATAATTTCCCACGCTTTCTCGCCGCTGTATTCAGTGATCTGAAAATCACCTGTAGAAACATCAACAGCTGCCAAACCGAAGTAGCTGTTATGTTTATTTACAACAGCTGCAAGGTAGTTGTTGCGGCTTTCTTCAAGCATTTCAGGATCGGTGATTGTCCCGGGGGTTAAAATTCGTGTAATTTCTCTTCGCACGAGTCCTTTAGCCTGGGATGCCTCTTCAACCTGATCACAGATTACAACTTTATAGCCCTTACTAAGTAATCTGTTCAGGTAGCTTTCGGCGGAATGAATGGGAACACCGGCCAAAGGTATTGGGTTTTCACTTCCGGCATCACGAGATGTGAGGGCAATCTCCATCTCTTTGGCAGCCCTTATCGCATCGTCATAGAATAGTTCGTAAAAATCACCAACCTGGAAAAGCAACAGTTTATCTGGATGCTGTTCCTTAATCTTTCTATATTGTTCCATCATTGGGCTGCTCTTGTTCAATTTATTACTCCAATTCCCCAACCAGGTTCCAGGTACGCGCTTCAGTAATAATGACTTCTGCAAAGTTTGCAGTTAGATCTTCGGAATGTGAAAAATGTACCAGCTTATTGGTTCGAGTTCGCCCCGTCTGCTGTTCAGGGTTGTTTTTGCTGGGCCCTTCAACTAAAAGTTCTGCAGTGCTGCCAACCAGGGAAAGGTTAATTTCTTTGCTGATTTTGTGCTGCACTTCATTAAAACGTAATAAACGATCTTCTTTTTCTGCATGAGATAATGTTTCTTTCATTTTAGCAGCAGCTGTATTGTTTCGCGGCGAATAGATAAATGAAAATGCATTGTCGAACCTTGCTTCCTGGACTAAATTCAAAGTTTCCTGGAAATCCGATTCATTTTCACCGGGAAACCCAATGATAATATCCGATGTAATAGAAGCGCCAGGAATCATGTCTTTAATCTCTTTTATTAAATTTAAATATTTTTCTTTAGTATATTTTCTATTCATTAATCCAAGAATCCTGTTGCTCCCTGATTGGACAGGCAAATGAAAATGCTCACATAACAATTCTCCCATGGCTATCGTTTCAATAAGCTTAACTGACAAGTCCTTGGGGTGGGAAGTCATAAATCTGATACGTCGAAGCCCTTCTATAGAATTAATCTCCTTTAGCAGATCGGTGAAACCTACACCATTATTTAAATCATTACCGTATGAATTAACATTTTGACCAAGCAAGGTTATTTCCAGGTAACCATTTTCTGCAAGCTGCTTGGCATCATTGATGATGTCATGAAAAGGTCTGCTGCGCTCACTACCTCTTACAAAAGGCACAACACAGTAAGAGCAGTAATTATTACACCCGTAAATAATTGGCAGCCAGGCTTTAAAAGAACTGCCGTGCGAAACAGGAAGCTTGTCACGGTCAAGGTAATCTTCGCTTATATCCAGGATTGCAGATTTACTTTCACTTGCCTGATCAATCAACTCTGGCAACCGGGGCAGGGCATGAGTGCCAAAGACCAGGTCGACAAAATGAAATCTATCTTTTATATAATGAGCCGCATCTGACTGCTGGGTCATGCAACCCCCAACCGCGATTATCAGGTTTTTATTGATCTCCTTAAGAGCAGCATACTTTCCCAGCAGGGAAGCTACTTTATCTTCTGGTTTTTTCCTTACCGCGCAGGTATTAATAATTATCAAATCAGCATCTTCCGCAGATGATACAGGATTATAACCTTTACTTTCAAGCATTGCAGCTATAACCTCGGAATCGTGCTCATTCATCTGGCAACCGAGAGTAACCTGAAAGTATTTTTTTAGTGTGCTGTTATTCAAACCACTATCTCCTTACTTCAACTGTTTTAAATATCTACAAGCCACTTAAAAAAATGATCCCATACCGGTTTGATATGATTGGAAAACCTGTGATCAGCCCCTTCAACAATAAATAGCTGCCTGGGCTCATTTGCCGCTTCATATATATCCCTTGCCTGCTTAACAGGAACAGTTTTATCATCTGTTCCATGAATAATTAAGAGCTTTCTGGGAGTTATCCTCGCAGCATGATCCAATATATCATGGTTCTCAAGATCATAGAAAAAGTTCTTTTTCAATAGGTATGCTGCGCCGGTTTCATCAATAATCTCGATTTTATCTTCACCCGGCCCATCAAGATTCTCATTTAAAAGTGAATTGAACAGTTCAGCTGGTTTTGCAACTGCCGCCCATGTGCAGACAGCTTTAATGTTATTATTATCGGATGCACAGCTTAATGCAGTACTTCCTCCAAAACTTCTTCCGGTGAGAAATATATCTTCAAAACCCTTTGATTTGCACCACTCTATAACAGATTTCAGATCACTTATCTGGCCGGTCAGGGTTAAATCGAACCAGTTTCCCTCGCTTTCCCCACAACCTGCGAAATCGAATAAGAG
This sequence comes from Syntrophomonadaceae bacterium, assembly GCA_007129055.1. Taxonomy (GTDB): domain Bacteria; phylum Bacillota; class Dethiobacteria; order DTU022; family DTU022; genus SLQM01. The sequence continues at coordinate 1,461 of SKWE01000271.1, read as the reverse complement.
AGTGCTAAAACCAATATTTGCTAAAGTTTCAGCCATTTCTACTGCTCTTCCGCCACCCTCTTTTGAGCCGGTGAAACCATGGCATACGATAACTACTTTCTGCTTTGACTGAAATCTTAGAAGCGCAGAAAGTTGAATTTTGTTGCGGTTTCTTATCTTATCAGAATGCCATTTTTTATTAGAGAATGTAATATCCTCCCTGTTTAGAAAAAAAGAATATGAACAGAGTAAAATTGGGGTTTAAAAAATAAGCTGTATGGTTCGGCAGCGCGCAAAACTATTCACCTGGTTTATCCTTTTCAACCTGAATGGCAAAGTCAGGGCAGAGGTATTCACACAGTTTGCATCCAGTGCAATCTTTTGCGTCAATCAATTCCGGGCTTCCATCTTCGCCTGGTTTAAGGTTCTTCTTAGGGCAAAACTCGAAGCAAATTCCGCAATCTTTACATCTTTCATTGTATACTTTTAAACGATATTTTGTTTTAGCCATCTTTATTCCTTTCCTGGATCACCTTAAGGTAACTAATTCGACAAAAAATCATAATATACCTTTTATAATTCTACAGCGCCTTCAGGACAAAATTCCCTGCAGCAATAACAGCGAATGCAGCTTTCTCTCTTGATATATGGGATACTATTTTCATTACTTATAATAATTTGTGCAGGACAGCCTTCAACACACTTGCCACAGTTTATACAATTATTTTTGTTTATTACAGGGTACGGCCTTGAATTGCCCCTTAATCTTCTATACCAGGCCAGGGGGAAATTTGTCAATAACCCTGGGACACTGCCTCCTGATGCAGCACCGGGGTCAAAGTTATCAATTATACACTCTTTCAGCGGTATTCCTTTTATATCAATTTTATTAAATAATGTACCAGGGTAACCAGCTTTCCTTGCTGTACGGCAGGTTGTAACATGATCTGGATTAATTCCAACTACCCGGGCAGCAATATGATCCAGGGAGAATCCATTCTCAGAGGCCATTAACAAGTTTAATTTTCTGGCTTTTCCGCTGCGTGGCCCTGTTCCTTCCATTGCGATTACGGCATCAATGATCGATAAAGCAGGTTTAACTGCCATGTGTATATCTACAACCAGGCGGGCGAAATCTGCAGGAAGTGGATGCTCAAGGTGCATTTTAGCTTTTTTTTTGCCGACAATACAGCCATAGGTGTTTTTTACAGATGCAGTTATACCTGTCAGGGGATGAGTTTTTAATTTCGCCACGTTAATGATTACATCAACCTGGTCTAAAACAGCGGCAAGATTTAGAACACGTCTCTTAATACCGTGGAACTCCCGGCTATTTGCCAGGTCGAACTTTACTAAACGAGCACCCGATTCTTTTGCAACATCATCCATACCTGTTATCTTGTAAACAGTTTCTTCGCTATCACTTCCGGGGCTGTCGCCTATAAGAGGCTCAGCACCCTCCTGTTTTACCAGATCTGCAAT
>SKWE01000112.1 GCA_007129055.1 Syntrophomonadaceae bacterium | reverse complement strand
GCTCCATCAACCATTCTGAGAACTCTTTCTACTTCACCGCCGAAATCGGCGTGGCCTGGAGTATCTACAATGTTTATTTTTACATCGCCATAATTTACAGCTGTATTTTTTGAGAGGATAGTTATACCGCGCTCGCGTTCCAAGTCATTGGAATCCATAATTCTTTCCACGACGCGTTCATTTTCCCTAAAAATACCGGCCTGATGTAAAAGCCCATCTACAAGGGTAGTTTTACCATGGTCCACATGGGCTATTATAGCTACATTTCGAATACCGTTCTGTGTTATTTTCACGAATTTGTTCCACCTGTCTTTATCTAAGATCATCATAGCCGCACTAAAGTGCGCAGAACTTTATTAAACCATCATTATTCAAGAAATGCAATGAGGCCTGCCACGAATAATTAAAATATTTTTTTAAATTGATCAGAAAGATGCCCCGGTAGTGGAGGACCGGGGCATTTTCAGGTAAAAATGCATCTCTTAAACATTTGAAGGAGGGATGCATTTAAAGCCTATAATATTTGATTACTCCAGCTGGCGCCAAGGCTTCCGCCGGAATAGTTTATACTAATTGATTGATCTCCATATCCCTCGACAATATGAGATGTATGTGGGAACTCGCCAAAATACTGGAATGTTAAATCTACAGGAACCCAGCCCAGACCGTCAACATAAAACTCTGCCCAACTGTGACGTGTGCCCTGCAGGGAACCGGAAGTCATTGCTCCACGCTCCGGACGGGCATATCCCACAACTTCCCTTGCTGTAATGCCCATTTCACGGCTTTTGTTTATAAATCCCTGGGCCAGGGTACGGCAGTTGCCGCTTCCCCTGAACTGCTCATAAACCTGGCGGGCCTTTTCAACAGTATCGTTAGTTGAATTAATTGAAACTGTCCTGACAGTTACATTCATATCTGCGACTATTGTTTTCGTCTCACCCGGGGCAATATCGCCCAGGTTAAAAGTGCTTACACGTCCGGAACTTGAAGCCACGCTGTAATTTGTTGATTTCAAGGATATTGTTTGATAGGGTGAACTGCTTTCAAGCAGGGGAACTGATACTACCACGTTATTAGAAGTAGCGCTGCCGTTATTTGTAACCTTAACTTCGGTTCTGAAAGTATAGTTTCTTGAACTGCCCCAGGAATAAGTAACGGGAGGCTTGGAAGCTGGCACAGCCGCTTCAACAACAACTTCAACAGCTTCTTCAACAACAGGGTCAGGAACAGAAGCAGGTTGTTCATTCTTAGTTTCAACTGGCTGTGGCTGTGAATTTTGGACTACTACCGGTTGCACTGCATTTTCTACAGTCGGAGCACTGGCTGTTTGCTGTTGCACGGGCTGTGACTGATTTTCGCTGTTAGAAGATTGGCTAATCACTGGTGCTTCAGGCTCAGGTAAGGGTTCGGGAGCGCTTTTGCTTTGCTCTTGCTTATCTGAATCATCTGCTTCATCGTCTTCTACCATAATACTGCTTGCTAATACTTTTTCAATGTCAATTGCTTGATTTAGCTCACTTTTTGTGTTGCTTTCCTGTTCATTAGAGGAAGCTTCCACAAGTCTTCCGGTAACGAAATCATTATCTCCATCTACCAGCAGGAAATATCCTGCCCCTAACAATAAAACTGATACTGCAAAACTTACCAACAAACTTTTTACTAATCTACTCTTTTTCATTAAAAGTCCCTCCTTCAGAGGGACCGACAAAGGTTAAACATGAATCCTGTTTCGGTGGCCAGGCTACCTTTACTCTATATAAAACAGAGTTTTAGGTCCTTTAGCTTTGCGTCCCTGTCTTTCAACAGGTTTGCCTTTGTCGGTCAGGTTTTTGGTTTGCCTGCCTGGTGCTCAGGCAAGCAGATTCTCCACTTTAACACTCTCCACTTAAATAAAAATTCCCGTTTCGGTGGCCAGGCTGCCGTTGCTCTATTCGAGCTTTAGGCCCTTTAGCTTTGCGCCCCTGCTTTTCAACAGGTTTGCCATTGTCGTTCAGGATAAACACACTTACTCTATACTACTGAGCTAACTATACCCTATTTTCTTAAAACTGTCAACAAATACTTTTTATATTTTTTGAAAATTAAACTACTATTGCCCCCCGCCGTTAAAAGGGAAAACAAGCGGCAGCAACAATACACTTACGATTAAAACAATCAGTGAAAGTGGCAAACCGTTTTTAATATAGTCGCTGAATCTATAACCACCGGGGCTCATAATCAAAACGTTTATCGGGTGAGAAACTGGAGTCATGAAGCTGGCTGCAACAGCATAGGCTATCCCCATTACAAAGGGATAAGGGGACAGACCCAGCCCTAAGGCCGCTGCTATTGCGATAGGTGTCATAACTACTGCATTAACAGCGCTGGGGATAAACTGGTTTATGATTAAAGTCATGGTCATTAATCCGGCTAAGATCCCTGTTGGGCCAAGCGGACCCACCATATCGATTACCGCATCTGCAACCATCGAAGCAGCACCTGTTTGCTGCATGGCCAGGCCAAGAGGCAGCATGGTGGCTATCAGGAATACAGCTTTCCACTCTATGGCCCGGTATGCCTCTTCAACTGTCAGGCAGCGGGAGACGATCATTGCTATCGCTCCTGCAATTGCTGCAATATAAATAGGCAGCCAGTTAATAAGCACGGCAGTTAAAACTGCTATCATGATAAAACCCGATAGCGGAGCTTTGCGGTAATTTAATTTCTCCTGGTAATCCAGGTTTAACACCACAAAATCTTTTTCACGGGCCAGAACTTCAAATTTTTCACCTGCACCATAACATAATAAGGCATCCCCGAATTCAAGGGGCATGTCATTCAGGTTGGTTCTGTAAGCCCGATCTCCGCGCCATATAGCCAGGACGGACACACCGAATTTTTCCCTGAAATTTAACTGGCGCAGAGTTTTTCCGGTTAGCGTAGTATGCGGCGACAACATTATTTCTACAACAGATAAGGTGTCTGTCTCAAGCTCATGCAAATCTACATCCGGGTTTCGATCAACAATCAACGATTGGTGTCCGCGTAAAACCTCTATATCAACAGGCCGGCCTTCAACAACCAGCAGATCATTCTCCTTGAGGGACATTGAAGGTTCGGGCATAACGTGCTCCATGTTATCCCGGATAATATTAAGAACAGATATACCATAATTTTTAGCCAGACCCATTTCTTCTATTGTAGTGCCGGCAAGCGGAGAGCCCTGTGGAATCTGAACATAAAGCAACCGCTCATCCAGGCTGTATCCTTCAGTATCACAGGCCTGTAATAATCTAAACCCCTTGTGCTCTTTCAACAATTCAAGGTTCTCAAGCGAACCCCTGAATAGCAATTTATCACCTGTTTGAAATACTATATCCCTGAGATTGGTTCTCCTTACCCTGTCCGATCGGCGAACAGCAAGCAGATTTACTCCCAGTTTTTTCCTGGCCTCCAAGTCTACCAGGGTTTTACCTTTAAACAATGAATCCTCGGTAACTTCCAGTTCAATAAGGCCGATATTATCCGAAGTAAGGCAGGTTGTTTCGGGAGAATCCTCTAAAAGCATTACTACCGGCTTTCCGGATAGCCCATCAATAGCATCCAGCTTTCCCAGGACCAAAAGTTTATCTCCTGCTTTTAGAGTTAAATCAGGCCCGGGGATGTGTCTCGTACCCTCACTGCGGATAACGCTTAAAACATTCAGGCCCAGCGCCCTGCCAAAACGGCTTTCATCTAACGTTTTTCCTGCAAGCGGGCTATCATCTGCAATAGTTAGCAGGGCAATACGCTCTTTTAATTCGTATTGCTGCCTGAAGTCCTGCCGGGGCCTGATATCGTCAACTGAAGGGGTTTTGCGCTCGGGCAGCAGGCGGCGGCCAATTAGCAGCATATAAGTAACGGCAACAAACAATATAGACAGACCGACGATTGTAAAATCAAATAATCCGGGAGGCCTCATGCCGGCTTCACGTAAAAAATCAACTACCACCAGGTTGGAAGCGGTTCCTATTAGAACGGTCATACCGCCAATAGTCGTTCCATAGACCATGGGCATTAATAGCCGCGAAGCCGAACGTCCCGTCCTGCGGGCAATATCCAGGGTAACGGGCAGAAACATTGCTACTACTCCAACATTAATCACAAAAGCCGAAATAGCGGCAGTGCTGCCCATTAGCACAGAAAGTAAACGGGTTTCGCCTTTCCCGGAAAAGCGTAATACCTGTTCTGCAAGTTTGGCTGCAATCCCCGTGCGGGCTAATCCGGCAGACAGGATAAAGACCGCCCAGGTTGTAACCACCGCGGGGTTGGAAAAACCGGAAATACTCTCTTCGGGGGATACAAGGCCAACCACAACCAGGAGCACCAAAACAAGCAGTCCGACAAGATCTGCCCTTATAGTCTCCGTTACAAACAGTATTATTGCCAGTAATAAGATTGAAAGTGTTAAGATAACATCTATACTCATCTGTTATATACTCCCCAAATAGAGTGTTACGGAATAGAAGGCTATTGTTTATATTATTTATGGGCCCGGTGAATTCCTTTTTTCCAAATAAAACAGGGAAACAGAAGGGTTTATCCCCTTTCTGGTTGAATTAAAATATTTACCATCTGCTATTAATTGATTGGTCTAGAGCTATAACCGGATTTTTATATTAAATGTGGGGGATTTACCATGATTGGGGATAAATTAGTAATAACTGACTACCACCGCTCCGCAGCAGCAGCCATATTCGAAAAGTTAAAAGAAAAGCTGGTTAAGGCCGGCAAACCAATCGTAGTTACTGTTGCCGGAGAATCAGGTTGTGGAAAATCAGAAACTGCATCAGTACTTGCCGGGTTATGTGAAAATGCAGGTTACAAAACCCTGCTGTTACAGCAGGATGACTATTTCCACTACCCCCCTAAAACCAATCACCAGAAAAGGCTCGAGGACATTCGCTGGGTAGG
>SKWE01000209.1 GCA_007129055.1 Syntrophomonadaceae bacterium | reverse complement strand
TAGAGCTTTTCAATTCTATAACCGAAAGCAATGATCGCCTTTATTGCCTCAAGTGCAGTTTGCCGGTCATATTCTTTCTCCGACTCAGGTAATGAAGTGTACGGAACCAGGTCGGGATGTTTTTTTTCTTCGCCATTATGAAGAGGCCCGTATTTCCAACCTTCCTCAAACCTTTTGATGGCCCAGATATCATGTATATGTTCTGCCAGCTTTTCTAATAGAGGTTCCAGGTTTTCAGGTAACTCTATCCCGGCAGTTTCAAGTGGCTTGGGTTTATAGCTGTCATGGGCAGTAAATTTTTTTCTCTTATCCATTGTTATTTTCCTTTTTCAAATTAAATTCAACGCCATTAGTTCAGAAGATTCTTTATGTTTAGGCCTAACCATTATAACAACCACTTTTACTAAGTGTCAATTTAGAAACTTTTCCTGTAAATCTGGAAGCCCGCTTTTGCAAGAAAAGTTGGAAGCTCTTTTACCAGGATTCTATTTTTTTCTTTAATATTCTCTGGTAGCTGCTCCCATTTTACAAGATTTGGATTAGTCTTTTTCCGGATATTTTTGGCTGCATCTCTATAGCGCCATCCCTGCGACAACCTTTCCTCAACCCATCGCTCGTGTTCCATTTGCGCCATCAAATCTATCTCCTCAAGAGTAAAAATAAAACCTGCAGCTTCCCAGTCCGTTAAAGGTACTATGCTGCAAGCGATAGCCTGTAATTTTTTCTCAATATGTGCCGCCTGGCGCCTGTTGGATTCCCTGAAATCCTCTGGCAGTTTATCCCAGCTTAAAATAAGCGGGTTGCCTTCAAGTGTAATACCTTGCTCTCCCTGTTGAGCCAGGTAAGCGTCATGAATGGCACGGGCCAAAACTTCAAATGTTCCTCCAAGCACAGCATCCACACTGCATGTTCTATCCAGAAAGCTAAATGTGTGAACCTGTTCCAGATCAAGCACTCCAGGCCCTATATTTATAAGTTTTGATAAACCTGAGTCACTACTCATCCGCGCCACGACAGGAACCTGCTCATGCTTTAACGTGCGATTTAAGGTTATAGCTCCAATCAAATTAGATGCATCGTCATCAAAACATATGAAGATCGAACTTACCCTGCATCGTCCCTCATTGTTATAAAGAAAATCTGCCTTCTCAAATTCTGCAGAATTTAATTCAACCCGGTAAGTTATAAATTCACAAACTTCAGTTAGCTTTGGATATTTTATGCTTAGCATATCCAGTTCGTCTTTGATATTCTTATCAACTACTATAAATTTAAGCCTATAATTATCCAGGGCATTTTCGAACCACCGATTCCTTGCTGCCTGTAAAACTAAGCTTTTTGATAGTTTATTAAAACCTATTATGAGCACATATTCCTTAATATCATTTGCATTATTAGACTGAACGGTAAGGGGATATTCTTTTAGCATAAGCTGAGCGGCTCTCTCCCTGACATTAAAAAATTCTATCCTAAATAAATCAGAACCAGAAGAAACAAGACTCCAACCACCGAGCAGGGCACACAGCTCATAATCTTCGATATGCACGTAAGCCGTTAAGGTATGCTTCTTATTTAAGGGGCTCAAGTCTCTTGCCTGCAAGGCTATTTCGGCATTAACTCCATCATCAGCGCATACAGTTACTAAATACTTGGCCCTGTGAACTCCGGCCTTCAATAAAACTTCCTTATCAGTGCCATCCCCTATTACAGTTACAGCCCCCAAATTCTTTATTCTTTCTAACAGGGGGTTTTCCTCATCCTTTTCGATTATCGCTACCTGGTATCCCTTTTTTAAAAACTCCTGGGCAATGTAAAATCCTCTTTCCCCCAGGCCACATAGCACAAGGTGGTTTTTCATGTAGCGGGCCCTTATAAAGTGGAGTTGTTCATTGAACACAGAAACCAGGGCCTGGACTGCTGTATAAGCTGCCAGGAGTGGAAGCATAAATCTTGCTATATCCAGCTGCCAGGGTACTGGCTGGGGGACATCCCCTGACTGCATCACTATTAACTGGGCTGACCTGTATAAATAATCAAACACTGAACTGCTGTGCCCGTGAATTACTGCATGCCTGGAAAACCCTAGATAACCAAACAGCATAGACGAAATCCATATTAATGCAACAAAGGGCCAGTGAATTTCTTTCCAGGCCGGACTTAATTTTTGCCGCTTAAAAGCACGAAAACGATTGCGCCAACCGCTTCTCCTATTTGACAAGGTATTAATTATTATGCACCTCCCTGCAAAAAAAGAAAGCATCGGCTTTAAAATAACTAGTGCTTTCGACAGAAACAGGCAGTTTCCTCTTTTATGATCAATATTCTACCTTTTCTATAACTTACAAATAATTTGAAGAAGGATATTTTAGAGTAATCAAGAATCTGATAGTATCTTACCTGATTAAAGATTCTCTGTAAGGAGACCGAATGAAAGCATATAAAATCATCCTGCTGCTGATAATATCAATAATAACTATTTACACTGGTGTGGTTTTACTGGCGTGGAACACTTTAAACAGTACCTTTCTTAATGAGAGCTATTACCATAACCTGGTAGAGGAAACCAATATTGTTGATGTGGTGTATCGTGAATACCAGGACCTTCTGCCAGAAATAATCCTTGAATCATTGCTACCATTACTGAGCACTGCTGTTGACCTGGAAGACGAAACATTATCAGAGGAATTTATCGCAGAAGAGATGGCAAGACAGGAACTGTTAGGATTACTCGAATCAGAGGTTCTACCCCGCCCGGAAATAATTGTTTTTTCAATAGCTCGTTCTTTTGAACCTGAGTGGTTAAAAGCACAGATTTTGACCACTATTGAAGATATTATATCCCTGATAAAAGGCGAGAATAATGAACTTGATACTACAATTGAGCTTAGAAGCCATAAACAGAATTTAGAAAGAGAGCTTGTTGGTGAGCTGTCTCTCGTAGTAGATTTGCAAGGCAGCCAGGAGGGTGATGAACCTGATAAAATTGAACTGCTGGCAGCCTACATTGTAAGTCAGCTTGATATACCAGACAGGATCAGCCTAAATGAAGTTTACAATAGCGATACTATCCCCGCAGAGGTTGAGAATACATTAATAGCCACGCAAAAGCTTGACGCTGCGCTTGTTTACTGGCCATATATACTTTTCGCCGCTCTCCTACTTCTTTCTATAATACTTGCCGGCCCTGTAGCAGGCCTAAAATGGCACGGCGCTTCCTATATCTTTCTCAGCCTGACTTTCCTGGTGGGACTGCAGCTAATCAATGCCATTTTTTCTGCTCAGCTGATCGGTGTATCAGAGATAATTGTTGCGGGCATCCCTTTGCCCCGCAATTTAGTAATTGACACAATCGGGCACACTACTTCCTATACAATAACCGCACCACTAATTTTCCTGGTAGTGGGTATACTGCTTTTTTTAGCAGGGTTTGTTTACAAAGCAGTAACCGGAAAAGAATAGCTAATTTTGTGTTCTTAAATCCTTTCACCGTCACCACATAACGATCCACCCGCTCCTGTATAAAATTTCAGCAGTTTCCGTAATATTAACACCCCGCTTTAAGCAGGTGATATTATCACGCATTAACCACAGTGCATCCTGTCCCATGTTGATGTATTATATGATTTGATATAAAATATGACAGTTAGTATTAGAACAATTTGTATACAACATCTGATTTCATGAAAGGGATGCAGCAATGAATAGACTTCAAAGAAATAACACAGGCAGTTTACTTCCCTGGATCAGGGAAGCTGCCGCAGGAAATAATGGAATAACTTTTATGGGGTCTGCTGCAGGAGAAGTAGAAGAACTAAAAGTAACATGGAGAGAGCTTCATGATGATGCAATTAGAGCTGCTGCATATCTTCAGAAGTGTGATTGTAAACCGGGAGATAATATTGGCATCCTGGGGCTAACCAGTCGCCCCCTTGTTACAGCCCTGCAGGCCATATGGCACACGGGCGGATGCGTTAACATGTTTCCGATTCCGATGCGTATGAATTCTATAACGGAATTTATTGAACAAACCCGAACAAACCTTGCCTATACAGAAGCAAAAATCCTATTAATTGATGATACCCTGGCAGCGCTTTACCAACCGCAGGCAGGAGACCCGCCTGTGATTAAGCTAAGTGAACTGATGCCGGGCTGTAACTCCATGCAAATAAAGGATTACCTTGTACCGGAAGAAGACCCGGACCGGCTGGCAATTCTGCAGTTTACTTCCGGTTCAACATCTGTACCGAAAGGCGTTATGCTTCCCCACCACGTCATTTGCGCCAATATTAATGCTATGGACATGGTCGTTAAGTTAGACCTTCAATCAGACACCCTTGTATCATGGTTGCCCCTCTACCATGACATGGGGCTGATTGGCATATTAACAACCAGCATGGCAAAAGGTTGCAACCTGGTTCTTGCAGCTCCACAGGATTTTTTATCTAAACCTGCAGACTGGATGCGCTGGATGAGTAACTACAACGGCACCATTACAGCAGGACCAAACTTTTCATACGTCCTGGCGACCCGTGCTTTACAGCGGATGACAAAAAATGGCGACATTCTAAAGCTGGATAAAATAAGAATGGCTTTGAATGGGGCCGAACCGATTGACCCTGATGCAGTGGAAAAATTTATTGCAGCAGCATCGAAACATGGTTTCAGAAGGGGCGCGGAATTTTGCGCTTTCGGCATGGCAGAAGTAAGCATCGGTGGAACCTTTCCACCTGTTATGCGGGGCATGGTTTGTGACACAGTGAAAAGGAACGCCCTGGAATTTGAAAAAATTGCTGTGCCAGGGGAAGAAGATTCACCAGAGAACAGGAAACTGCCTCTTTTAGGTAGTCCGCTTCCAGGCCTGGAAATGAGAATATGCAGCCCGGACACAGGTAAAACCCTTAAAAACAGGGAGGTCGGGGAGCTGCAGATAAGAGGCACTTCTGTTACCAGCGGCTACTACAAACGCCCCGATCTGGCTGAGCAGCTTTTTGACAATGGCTGGCTGCGGACCGGTGACCTTGGATATTTTGTCGAGGGGCCTGATGGAGGACCGGATGAACTTGTTATTTGCGGCCGGATAAAAGATGTTATAATTATTGCAGGCAGAAATATTTATCCCGATGATATTGAAAGGGCTGCCGGTACAGTTGAAGGTGTCAGGCCGGGTAATGTAATTGCTTTTGGCATAGAAGGCAGCAAAGGTAAAGAATCGGTAGTGGTAATTGCCGAAAGTAAAACAGGAGCCCTCGAAGAGGTTCGAAACAATATCCGTTACAGGGTGCTTAGCGTCTGCGGTATACCTCCCAAAGATATTTGCCTGGTACAAAAAGGAAGCTTACCCAAAACCAGTTCCGGAAAATTACAGCGCAGCCTCTGTAAAGAGCAGTATCTGGGCAATAATTTAAAACTTGCAGTAGAAGATATTTAGAACTATTCTAAAAACAATGGGGAGATACTATTATGTGGGATTCCAAATTATTTAAAGCCGGAATAGCAATTTTACTTCTCTTTTCTATTATATATATTGGAAGCCAGATAACTTTTATTTTTATACCCCTGGTTGTAACATTTGAAGCTTTATTTTTCTCCTTCCTCATATCAGGCGCTCTTTTTTATGTTACTTATCCATTTGTTGATCGGCTGCACAGTTATAAAATTCCCCGCCCCGTATCTATTGCTGCCATCTACATCATTATCGTAGGCCTTTTTATCCTGCTCGGTTTAACCCTTGGCCCCATTTTGCAAGCTGAATTTACTAAACTTGTCGACAGCCTGCCGGAAAAAATCAGCGAAGCAAGGGGTTTATTGCGTGTAATTGAGGAAAGCGCTATATTCTCGCAGTTTGTTGATCTTGATGCCCTCAATTTTGACAACATAACCGACCAAATTGCCAACACATTGAGCAGTGCACTCAGCCAGGTAGCCACCAGCATAGCATTCATAATAGACTTTACATCAGGCATATTCATGACAATTATCATTGTGCCTTTCCTGCTCTATTATATGCTGAAAGAAAAAGGTAAAGGGCAGATAGCAGGAGCCTTAATTAAGGTGACTCCAAATAAATATAAGGGTGACATTAACAGCGCGCTCTCTGAAATGAATCGTCAATTAAGCTCTTATGTCCAGGGGCTGGCTATAGTATGCCTGTGTGTAGGGATCCTGGCATATATCGGATTCCTGATTATCGGACTTGAATATGCCCTAATTCTTTCCATTTTCATTATGATCACCAATGTTGTCCCATTCCTGGGGCCTTTTATTGGAGCTATACCGGCAGTTATAATCGGTGCGTTGGACTCTCCGCTGATGATGTTACTGGTGGTCATAGTTATCGTAATAGTACAGCAAATGGAGAGTTTGCTTATTTCACCACAGGTAATGGGTCGCAAACTGGCACTCAGTCCACTAACAATCATCCTTGTTGTTCTTGTTGCCGGCAGGTTAGGCGGACTGTTAGGCATTATCCTTGCCATACCCATATTCACAGTGCTAAAAATTATCGCCTCCCATATTTATGAGCACCTTAAAATTAATATTAACCCGGCAGAATAAACAAATTAAAAGGAGACACTAATATGCAAAACAAAAATCCTCTTGTGCAGATTGAAATGGAAAACGGTGCATTAATAAAGGTCGAACTTGATCCTGAAAATGCACCCAATACGGTAAATAATTTCATCTCTCTGGCCAATAAGGGCTTCTATAATGGCCTAAGCTTCCACAGGGTTATTCCGGAGTTTATGATCCAGGGCGGTTGTCCACTTGGCTCGGGTACAGGCGGCCCTGGTTACAGCATTAAGGGAGAATTCTCTTCAAACGGTTTCAACAACAAGATAAAACATAAGCGAGGCATTATTTCTATGGCCCGTTCCCAACATAACGATTCGGCAGGCTCACAGTTTTTTATTACCGTAAAAAATGTTTCCCACTTAAACGGAGAATATGCAGCTTTCGGTAAGGTAGTTGATGGCATGGATGAAGTTGACAGAATTGTTGCAGTCCCCAGCGATCACCGCGATAAACCGCTGGAAAAAGAACTGATTAAAACAATAACCATTGAAACCTATGGTGTTGATTATGACCAGCCGGAAATAATATAAGGTTAACAGTGTTCCGGCAGTTCACTTTCACAAACAAGCCTGGTGATTTTTAGTTCATCAACTTTTTTTAAGTCAAGGTTAAATGGAGATGGGTGCGGTGTAAATCCATCCTTATATAATAAGCGCACAACGGGCTGCGAAGAATACCCAGGACTGTTATCAACTACCAGCCCACTTTCATTATTATTTAAAAGGACGAGGGAACCAATAGGATATGCACTGACACTTTCAAGAAATATATTTAAAACCTCAAGATCAAAGAGCTCCTCGCCCCAGGAAAGCATCATTTCGATCGCTTCATGTACGGGGTAAGCATCTCGGTATGCTTTCTCGGAAGTCAGGGCATCGTAAACATCAACAACTGCCAGGATCCTTGCCAGGGAAGCTACATCTTTTCCCTTATAACCGCTCGGGTAACCCTGCCCCTGGTTGCGCTCGTGATGCTGAAGTATAATTTCTCCAATGCGCTGTGAAAAGAGTTTTGATTTTTTGAAAATATCGTATCCATACTCAGGGTGCTTTTTAACTGCTTCATATTCATTATCGCTAAGCGCTCCGGGCTTTCTTAAAATCATTTGGGGTATTTCAACAAAGCCGATATCATGGAGCAATGCTCCTATCGCAAGCATTATCAGGGTATTCTGGTCATAATTCATTTTTACACCGACCAATGTGGCAAGCACACAACAGTTAACACTGTGGGCAAACAAATAGCCATCCTGGGCCCGGATGTCGCTTAGCTGGATTAAAACATCTTGATTAGAAGTAATTTCATTAACAATCCTCGATGCCAAATTTTTAACTTCCTGCTCCTTGATCGCCAAGCCTTTGCTAAGAGGTCCGGAAGCATCCAGATCCTTCATAATTTTTGAAACGAGCGCCCTGCAATCACCACGTGTTTCAATTTTAATCAGGTCATCTACATCAGCATTGCCTATCCGCTCATCTTCCACGTATACTGCATTTATTCCCATCTGTTTCAGGTAATAGATCTGTTTAGCCGTAACCACGACCCCGGCATTTAAGAGTACCTGTCCCACAAATCCCAGCACAGGCTTTTTTATAACCATACCGGGTTTTAAATGGTCTAAAAAAACTTTCCTCATCAATATCTCCCGACTTGATCTATCAGAATAATTTACAGCATATTCTAATTAATAATATCAATTATTATTGTACAGGATCTGTCTTATTTTGTCATGGGCTTTCGGTTGAAGACCTTCAAATACAATTCATATTTAACTTTGCAAGCTTTTTTTCCTGAAAACTTTTAAAAAGAGTTCCACCATATCCGGGTCAAATTGAGTTCCGGCACAATTTTTAAGCTCGTCCAGTGCGCTTTCTACAGTCTTCGCCTTTTTATATGGCCGCTCTGAGGTCATGGCATCAAAAGCATCAACTACTGCCAGGATACGGCATTCAACAGGTATTTCTTTACCTTTAAGTCCAAGTGGATATCCTGTACCATCCCAACGTTCATGGTGCTTAAGAATTAAATCAGCGATCTCACACAAATCGGTTGATGCTGAAGCAATGCGGTGGCCTTTTTCCGGGTGTTTGCGCATCAGCTTCCACTCTTCATCGGTTAAAAGGCCATTTTTATGTAAAATAGAATCAGGTATTCCCACTTTCCCTAAATCATGTACTCGTGAAAGAAGCAATAGCCGGCGCAATTTAATTTGAGGCAGGTTAGTTGCCAAGCCCATCTCTTTGCACAAATCTTCAATTCTCCGGGCATGGGTCGCAGTTACTATATCTCTTTCATCAAGAACAGTCATCAAAGATAAAAGAATTTGAGATTTTGCGCCTGCACCAGTTTGCAATTTGTCCAGGTAGATCATATCATCTGCTTCCCGGTATAGCTCTAAAGGGGATGTGCTTTTATCTTCGGCAGTCGCAATGCCAAGGGACATGCTTAGTGGTAAGGAATGGTTTTTTTGGTTGTAGTTGTACAGTGCAGACTTTATTCTTTCAATAACCACGTCCGCCGTAGACCTGTCAGTTTTTGGTAATATGATAGCGAATTCATCGCCACCAACACGGGCAATAATATCTGTGTTTCGTAAAGAATCTCTTAAAAGTTTTGCACAATCAAGCAGCATTTTATCGCCCTGTTCATGCCCGATAGAGTCATTGATAATCTTTAAACCATCAAGGTCAGCAGCTATCATTGTTAATGGGTAGGAGTTATTGTTTTCCAACTTAGCTAATTCACGATCAAAACAGGTGCGGTTAAATAAACCGGTTAACTGATCATGCAGGCTCAGGTATTTTAACTGCTCTTCATAGTTTTTCCTTTCAGTTATATCAGTTGCCAGCAGCACCAATCCACTTACTTCACCCCTAAAATTCCTCAGGGCAGATATAGAGAACTCAATATATATGTATGTTCCATTTTTACAGGTGCAACCATGTTCAACGCCATAAAATGACTTTCCTTCAAGTGCCTCTTTCCCCAAGGAAGCAATTCTGTCCATTCCGCAATCAAGAAGCTGGGGTGCATCCTGGCCGATTACTTCCTTTTCAGTCCACCCAAAAATATTTTCAGCGGCAGAACTCCAACTGGTTATCTTTAGTTCACGGTTAAAAGTAACAACTGCAGCTGGCGCTGCATGAATTAGAGCCCTGTACATGTCTTCGGTTTCCTGCAGTTTTTCAATATTTTTATTGTGATATGTTACATCCTTGCCTGTCAGTAAAAAATAGGAGCTGCTATTTTCGTCTAAACGATGTATGTTGTATTCCCAGGAAATATCGTAAACTTCATTTCTGCGGTTTATCAGGCGGGTTTCAACAGTAAAGGGCAGGTTGTCCTTGTTGATAGAATTAAAAAAAGCCTTGTAGAGAATTATCTCATCAGGCTGGCAAAAAACTTCCCAAAAATATTTTTCCCTGGTTTCAGATACAGAAAGACCGCTGATTTGCTGGCAGGCAATGTTGGTATATATGATGTTTCCGCTATCATCAAGAACAACAACCATGCAGCTAATGGCGTCACATACTGCAGCGATGAAGGAGATATGTTCATGATGCGATTCTTCCGCCATATGTTCTTCTAACCTCTCAAACCACAAGTTGACCTAACATTTTACTGCCATTTTACCATCCAGCACATCGACTATTGTTTTGTCCAGAGCTTTCTTAAGATCGAGATCATATGATGTTGGGTGTGCAGATAAACTCTCGCCCTTGTACAAAACTCTTACCACAGGCCGTAAGGCATAACCAGGTGAGTTTGATATTACATACCCGCTTTCACCATTATTCAACACCACATGCGAACCAACAGGGTAAGCGGCAATATTCGATAAAAAGTGCCGTAATACTTCCAGGTTAAAAAAATCACCACCCCAGGACATTAGCATCTCTACTGCCTGGTGATTTAAATATGCTTTGCGATTGGGTTTATCAGAAGTCAGGGCATCAAATGTATCTGCAACAGATAAAAAATGAGCAAAAAGGCTTATATCATCGCCTTTCAAACCGAATGGGTAACCCTGACCATTGTTACGTTCATGATGCTGTATAATCGCATCTGCAGCGTCCTTATTAAAAATAGAGGTTTTTTTGAAAATCTCATAACCGTAAATAGGGTGTTTTTTTACGGTTTCATATTCATCCCTGGTTAGCTCACCTTCTTTGTTTACAATTTTTGCCGGTACTGCTGCCATCCCTATATCATGTAACAGGGAACCCAGGGCAATATCTTTTAGCGAATTATAGTCTAAATCCATCTTAGCCGCCATCAGGGTAGAAAGCACTGCGCAATTAACCGAATGCGCAAAAAGATAGGAATCGACCGACCTGATATCCACCAGCTGTATAGTCAATTCCCTGTTTTCGATTAGCTCTTCTACAATACTTGCCACTAGCTCATTTATTTCCCGTTCTCTAACATTTATTCCCTTATTATTCGGGCTTGGCGAATCAACATCCCTGATAATCTGGGCTACAAGGGCACGCCCTTCACTCCGAACCTGTTCACTTATCACATCATCAACTTCTATTTCATTCATCCTGTAATCCCGGATGTATAAAGAGTTTATTCCCAGCTGCTTAAGGTAGAATAGATGCTGTTGCTTTATTTCAGTTCCGGTATTCAATAAGATCTGACCTGCAGAACCATAAACAGGTTTACCGACAACCATGCCCGCTTGCGCATGATCCAGCATTAGTTTCCTCATTTTTTTCTCCCTGATTCGAAGATTACTATTTTAACGAGTACTAGTAATCTCCTTATATTTCTGTTTTTATATATACAAATATCCTATTTCTACACGTTTTTGTATATCCCTGCCTGTTTTGCCTATTATTTTACTATTTATTTACTAAATTTTCAAGCCAGAAATTCTTCCAGTGTAGATATTTCCAACCCCCTGGCCCTTAACCCGTCAATAATCGGGCCTAAAGCCTCAACTGTCGGGCCCCGGCTGGAACCTTCTGTAGCCAGCAGAGACCCACTATCATGAAAAAGAATAATATCACCTGCAACAGCTTTTTCCACCACTCTTTTTACAACCCCGGCGGTGGTAGCTCTTGGGTGCCAGTCCTGGGCCGAGAGACTCCATAAAACCAGTTCCTGCCCGAGCAGCATCGCAATACGCCGCATACGCATATCGTAAAGTCCCCTTGGTGGACGCAGGTAGGGAGGATAAGAACCGGTATTTTGGAAGATGACCAGGTTGGTACGCATTATCTGGGCAGTTAACTGGGGAGATGGAGTATTTGGCACAGTAATATGCCCGTAGGTGTGATTACCCACCTCATGTCCCTCTGCAGCTATCTGAGCCGTAAGTTCCGGGTATTGCTCAACATGTTTCCCGACCAGGAAAAAAGTTGCCTTTGCCCCTTTTTCTTCTAAAATTTTGAGGATTTGGGGTGTATAAATTTCACTGGGGCCATCGTCAAAGGTAAGCACAACCTTGTTCCCTTTATTTGGTTGACGACGAATTATATCTGCCTGGGAACCAAAGCCGTGATAAACATAATAATAAGAGATACCCATTAACATAACCGCGGATATAACGACTGTTCCTGACCAGAGTAATAAATCACTGATCGCAGGGGATGGCACTAAAAATGCAATGACCCTGGTTATAAAGTTACCTACGACTAAAGAACCGGAAACAAATATTAAAATTATGAGCCCGCGCAATAAAAGGCCTATGAACAATTTCTTTCCTCCTGATTCAATATAGAGACATGCCCGTTTACGCATGCATTAATTTGTTATTATTTTCAAAGGGTTTTAAAATATAATCAACTCCCGGGTCAACCCTATATTCTTCGCCTTTCCAAGAAAATAGTATATGCCCTTCATCCCCTGTGAAGTTAGCATTATCTTCGAAATATAACTTTAACTCCCTGGACACCAGCAGGGGCATGCCATCCCCGCTTTCAAGAAATACTTTTGGCAGGTCATAACTATGAACGTCCGGAACCCGAACCTGCATGATCGCGTCCTTGGGAGATATTTCTACTGATGGTGGAGATAGCACTGGCACTCTTTCAAATTCAGACACCCACTGGATATAGCCCTGCATTTTCTTTGTTTCCGGAAATATATACCTGAAATGCTGGTAGCGGTAAAAAAGAATCTGGGTAGCCCAGCAGGAAGACATGCCAAACTGCATTACAGCCGGGTCCCCAGGCCCCCGGGAACTCCAACCAACCTCGCCTGTTTTGGCATTATAGGTTTCAAATTGCCCTTCTGATTTATAGAGTGTTTGAATTATCCTTTCATGAAGCTCTGCCGCTTCATCCTCATAACCAAATCTGAAAAGCACTTCAAGGGTAGCATAGTTATTAATCATCCAGATTTGTCCACGCCAGTAGTAACCGTCCTTGGCATCATTGTATGCGCGGTCATCAAAAGCAACACTTGGAATACCGTAATTACCCCAGAACTTATCCGGGTTCAAAATGTATCTTTCTATCACTTTTTTTACCTTATCCAGTTCAGAACAGGCACCGACAAATGCAGGCCACCATACAGACGGGGTAATGACCTCTATATATTTCCCATTACGCCTGTCTAACCAGGCTTCGTGTTCAACAGACCATAATTCATTTTCAATTTTATCCTTCAATTCCTTTGCCCGCAGAAGGTATTTACTCCAATCGTCATCCAACCCAGCCTGGGAGCTTAAGAAAGCAAGATTCATGTAGGACTGATATAACCAGCAGTTTAAATCAATAGCACAAAAAAAGCGAGGCACTGTTCCGATTATGAAACTGGGTAAAAAGCTTGGCGGGTAAAACCGCGGGCTGTCATCTAAACCAGATTCGAGACCATTAAGAAAGGAAAAAAAGCCATTCTTTAATTTCCTGTTCTCTTCCCACCACTGAAGGTTTTCCCTAAGTGACGGTAAAACCTCTTCTAAAAATTGTTCTTTTCTACTATCCTCTATCAGCCTTTCATAGACCCTCACAGCAGCCCAGGACTGTAATGGCGGTTGCGAATAAAAATCAAGCACACCGCGCAAATTGTCATTTAATTTACTGGGGATCAGGTTTCTTTGAGCACCGGCAATAATTGTAATTCCTTTCGCTCTTAACCTGAATCGGGCCCTGCGGGGTGCAAAGTTATTACCATCCAACTGGGTAAGCAGTATATCTCCGGCTTTTTTGGGATTCCATTCGCTCATACCAATAACATGCTGCGGTGTATCCCAACCCCAGAAAAAAGGAAAATAAACTTTAGAAGGGACAGACCCCAGGCGTGTCATTTTGCCCCGGGGGAAATAGAGACTATTTTCAAGTGCCCAGGCTGATAAACTGAGGATTGCCTTTGTCTCATCACTTTTAGTATCATAAGGCACCGGCAACCTGTCTTCAAAAAGCTGCCACCTCTTTTCTGCAGCATTTACGAGCTTCTCCAGGTAATTCCTGGCCCGCTCTGCTCTCCTGACTAATTTATCATCACCATCTGCGGAGAAAGAAATAATTACTGACCATTTAATTTTTTGGTCCTGCCCAAAATCCTGCAGGGGACCGCGTAATTCCTTTAAACCATTAGCTTCACCAGTTACAGGCAGAAAGAAAGCAAAAAGCTTTTGACCGGGAACGCGATATTTATTAGACAGCAGCAGGCCACCATTCTTCTGCTTAAGAAAATTAAAGCCATGAATGTGGGGATAAGGGTTTTCTAAATCCCGACCCAAAGTGGGTAGCAGGTTAAAGGCCGGCTGAGCTTTTTCAGAATTTCCGGTAGATGTCCATTCAACTTCCAACAGAGCTAGATTCCTTTGTAAAAAAAAGAGCCTGCTTTTTACCGAGTAGCTGTTATATTCAGCTCTTTCTTCTATACAATATGGACTAAGTTCCACTTTTCTTGTTTTCGATTTTTTAAAAAGCAGATTCCCTTTCTCGCCATATAAGCGAACAGCAAAATCATATAATCGGCCCGCGCCGAAAGATGCTACCGTAGCAAACAAAGCGCTGCAGGTTAATTTATCGCTTTCCGGCACCACCTTAAAACCACAATGGCTGCCCAGTTCGCTTAGAGGAGAACCGCTTGTGCTGCCGGCAATATACTGGGGAGCACCGGAAAAAGAGGCGCGATACTTGATCGGCCTGACCAGGTTTTGAAACTGCTTACGGAAAATAAACCACAGGATTAATAAAACCAGGAGCAGGATTAATAAATAATACAAGTTCAACATACCTTTCAGGTAAAAACTTGAAACCGCTTTAACCATTCTCAAACATAATAAAACATTCTAATACCGCGGTCTCAATAATAATAGTAACACAAATAGAGACAATGTAAAAATTACAACATGCTCTCTATTTTGCAAAGACAATCATAATAAGCAGCCTGTAAGCCAATATCGGTTACCCTGTCGGGGGTAAGGCAGTTGACAGCAGCGCCTGAGGAATGCCACCAACCCTGGTACACCATAACAGTATTATCTAACACTGCTTCATCTAATTTTAAAACAGCCTTTATGCCACCCCTGGTCGAAACTATATTAACCTCATCTCCTGCCACAAGGTTTTCTCTTACAGCTGTTACCGGATTAACGTATGCTTTCGGCAGATCGCCTTCCTGCGGTTGGCGGTTTGTTGAATGAATGGTGTCCCTTGCGTGAGGAGTAAGAAACCAGTATTGAAAACCTTTGTCGCGCAAATTACGGTCCGAAAGTTCAAAAGGTTTACGATAAAAAGGCAGACCATCTCCACATTCTTTTTCAGCAGCTGCAGAGAAAAAGTTATACCGGCCATCTTCAGTTAAAAATTTCCAGTCTTCCCACGGAATTTTGTCCCCGCCTGGAAATAGAAGAGGAGTTCTATTTTTAACATCTTCCAACGTTATACCATGCTTGTCTGTCATCGGTTTTATAATCCTTTTTAGCAGTTCTTCGGTTGGAAGCTGTGGGAATTCACTACAGTTAATAAGCTTAGCCAGTTCTTTAAGGTAGTTATACTCTGACCGGCATTCACCAGGTAGTTCTGCTGCAGGGAAAGCATAGCTAATATATTGATGACTCATAGAATTATAAAAAAGGTCCTCTTCTTCCAGGAAAGATGAGCAGGGCAAAACCAGGTCTGACACTTGAGCTGTCTCTGTCAAAAAATGCTCAGCTGTAACTACAAACGGTATCTCTTCCATGGCCTTTAAAAGCCTGTTGCTGTTGGCAACCTGGACCACCGGGTTAGAACGACTGACATACATAAACTCTATAGGTGGATCTTTTAATTCAGTTAGAGCTTCGGCCAGCATTGGTTTTGAATAATAGCGGCGCTGAGGGTGCAGGTCATTCCCATCAAGAAAATCATGATCAATATAATCATTGATCCGGAAGTTCGCATAAGTTGCTCCTCCGCCCTTTTTACCCAGATTACCGGTTAATGCCGCCAGGGCATCTATTGCCCGCACGCTATTGCCCCCGTTGCTGTGCCGCTGAAGACCAATACCGATTAATATAGAAGCTGCATCTGCAGAAGCATAATCAAGAGCCAGATTTTCAATTTCTGAAAAGCTTATTCCCGTTATTTCAGCGGCCTGGTGCAGGTCAAAACCTAAACATAGCTGCCTGTAACTGTCAAAACCGCTGCTATAGTGATCAACAAAGTCGGAATTAAAAAGGTTGTTTTCAATAGTAACCCGGGCCATTGCCAGCGCCAGCGCACCGTCGGTTCCAGGGTTGATCCTGACATATTGATCACATTTTGAAGCTGTGGCTGTTCTGATAGGATCTATTAAAATCACTTTTGCACCTTTTTCCCTGGCCCTGCGAAGGTAAGGAAGAAGATGGATGGAAGTATAAGCAGGGTTGCGCCCCCAAATAATTACTAAATTTGAGTTAAGCAAATCATCATGGTTGTGACCAACGGAGGCTCCGAAATCATATTTTTGTGCAGCCAGGCCAGCGCCCCAGCAAAGGCTGCCCTTATGCGAGGTGCAACCTCCCAGGGCGCTGAAAAAACGTGATTCAATGTTTTTGAATAACCCGCCATAACCGCCATCATAAAAATGAAGAAGAGAAAGCGGACCACGTTTGTGGAGCGTTCCGGTTATCTTTTCTGCCATTAAGTGCAGGGCATCGTCCCAGCTGATCACCTTAAATGTATTCCCAACTTTCAACATTGGATTTTTTAGGCGATTTGGCCCCTGAAAACGT
>SKWE01000014.1 GCA_007129055.1 Syntrophomonadaceae bacterium | reverse complement strand
GTTTTGGTGAATGCTGTGTTGCGCCCCAGGGAATAGCTGTACTAAATTATGCCTTTGATATAACACCAGCAAACCTGATCACTGCCATTATCACAGAAAAAGGTATTATTCCAAATCCGGATAAAAATAAAATTGCGGATTTATTAAAAGAGTAAGCTTAGTAGGCCAGTCTAAATATATTCTGGGGAGGATTATTAATTGAGTAAAACAGTTATTAAAGGAGCAGTTATTGTTACCCTTGATGATAGCAGACCAGATAACTTTAAGGGCGATATCGCAGTGAATGGAACGGTAATTGAAGCAATTACCGAATACCCGCAGAAATTTGAAAACGGACCCTTTGAGAAGGTTATTGACGGAAGCAGCTATATTGTTATGCCTGGACTGGTTAACACTCACGGTCATGCTGCAATGACACTGCTCAGGAGTTATGCCGATGATTTGCCCCTAAAGGAATGGCTGGAAGAAAAAATCTGGCCAATAGAAGGGCAAATGCAAGCTGAAGATGTATACTGGGGCACAAAACTGGCTATCGCAGAAATGATTAAAAGCGGCACTACAACTTTTACCGATATGTATATGTACATGGACCGTGTTGCCGAAGCAGCAGATGAAAGCGGTATCAGGGCAGTGCTTTCACGCGGTTTAATCGGTATAGATGGCGGCCTGGAAGGGCTCACCGAGTCCGAAGAGTTTATAAAAAACTGGCAGGGAGCTGCAAATGGCAGAATAACCGTGACCCTTGGCCCGCATGCACCTTATACCTGTCCACCGGAATTTTTAAAAAAAGTTATTTCCCTTGCTGAAAAAACCGGTACCTCTTTGCAAATCCACCTTTCTGAAACCAGGGGTGAAGTAGATAGCTGCCTGGAGGAGCATGGAAAGACACCTCCTGAATTACTAAAAGAGCTAGGAATATTTAATATCAATACGCTGGCAGCGCATTGTGTACACTTGTCAGATAGCGATATTGATATACTTGCGGAAAATGGTGTGAACGTAGCCCATAACCCGGGCAGCAATTTAAAGCTTGGAAGCGGTATTGCGCCTGTTGCCCGGATGCTGGATAAAGGGATCAATGTTGGAATAGGGACAGATGGAGCATCAAGCAACAATAATCTTGATATGATCGAAGAAATGCGCCTTACCGCTCTTTTAAGCAAAGGCATTGAAATGAACCCCACTCTACTGGATGCAAAAACAGCTCTCAAAATGTCTACAATTACAGGTGCAAAGGCCCTGGGAATTGCTAATACCGGTATATTGAAGGAGGGTTATAAAGCAGATCTTATTGCCCTGCGAACTGACAGGCCGCATTTAGTGCCCATGCACGATCCTATTGCCAATATAGTTTATTCTTCTGCCGGGGCCGATATTGACCTTGTCATGGTAGATGGTGATATTCTGCTTGAAAATAGAAAACTGAAGAAAATGGATGAGCAGGATATTCTTAACAAGGCAGCGGAATGCACGAATAGATTGATTCGGAATGGAAAGGATAACTAAACAGTTATATGAAAAAACCGCACATATTAATAACCAATGATGATGGAATTTACGCAGAGGGGATACAGAGGTTAGCACAGGTCTTATACGAAGACTATAGTAAACAGTTCGAAATTTCAGTTATAGCGCCCGACAGGGAGCGGAGCGCTGTAGGTCACGGCATTACAATGCACAAACCCTTAAGGGCAGAGGAAATTAGCTTTATCAACATACCAGGCCTTAAAGGAATGGCTGTAAATGGAACTCCCTCAGACTGTGTTAAACTTGCTGTTGAGGCAATCCTGTTAGATAAACCGGACCTGGTTATATCAGGGATCAACAGGGGAAGCAACCTGGGTACCGATGTGCTGTATTCCGGTACTGTTTCAGCTGCGGTTGAGGGTTTGCTGATGGGTATTAATTCTATAGCCGTATCTCTTACCGGACGTGGCGAAAGCAGTAATTTTCTTTATGCTGCTCGCTTTATATCAAGTTTTATCCCGGAATATATGGCCAATAAACATAACCAACCGCTACTTGCAAATATAAACGTTCCCAAAAATACAGATTGTATTCAGGGTGTCAGGGTA
The DNA here is from genome assembly GCA_007129055.1 of Syntrophomonadaceae bacterium. Lineage (GTDB taxonomy): Bacteria > Bacillota > Dethiobacteria > DTU022 > DTU022 > SLQM01. The sequence continues at coordinate 14,753 of SKWE01000014.1, read as the reverse complement.
ACAAGCCTGGGTATCAGGCGCTATAGAAATGCTTTTGAACAGAGAGTAGATCCCAGGGGAATGCATTACTACTGGCTGGCCGGTGATCTTGTTGATGATGACGAGATTGAAAATGCCGCTGATACTGATACAAGGGCTGTCAGGGAAGGCTATATTTCTGTTACACCAATTCATTTTCAGCTTACAAACAGGGAAGCAATCCCAGGCCTGAAAGAAATTATAAAAACTATAAAACCCGGTTAGTCGGCAGCTGGCTGCTGTTAATTTGGAGGTTTTAATGAATAGACTTGAGTTAAAAAGCAAAAACTGCTATTTTATGCCCCGCTGGGGTAAAATGAATGCTGACGTTGTAATATTTCTAAATCAGCAGCTTTTTGACGATCATTTCGAAGAACAGTCTTTACAACAGCTAGTTGACGCTGCTTCATTGAAGGGTGTAATAAGCCCGGTTGTTGGTATGCCTGACATCCATTCCGGTTTCGGTTTGCCAATCGGTGGGGTTATGGCCATGGATGCTGAAGATGGCCTGGTTTCAGCAGGGGCAGTTGGAATGGATATCAACTGTGGAGTCCGGCTGCTGAAAACTAATATCCCGGCATCAGAGCTTGACAAAATGACCACACAAAAACTTATTACTTCCATTACGAATAGAGTTCCAGGTGGGGTTGGACAGAAGAGCAGGCATGCCGGCCTGGTTAAAAAGCATTTCAAGAAGCTGGTAGAAACAGGCGTTCCTTATCTTGTTGAATTAGGCTATGGCCGCCAGGAAGATATTTTAAATACAGAAGATGGTGGCTGCATGACTGGCGCAGATATATTGAAGGTTAGCCCAAAGGCAGTTGATCGAGGCCTGCAGTTGTCAACGATCGGCGGTGGCAATCATTTTATCGAAATAGGCGTTATAGAAAAAGTCTATGATCAAAATGCTGCTAATATTTACGGCCTGAGTGAAGGATATATAACGATTATGATCCATACCGGCAGCAGGGGCTTTGGTCACCAGGTGTGCACTGATTATTCAAAAAGTATGAAAAAAGATGCTAAGAAATATAACCTGTCTATCCCAAATTCCGGACTTGCTGCAGTTCCTATACGTTCCAGTGAAGGAAGCGATTACCTGGCTGCTATGTCATGTGCTGTTAATTTTGCTTACTGTAATCGCCAGTGGATAACAGATGACCTGCGCAAAGCATTTTCCGAAGTTCTTGGAGGCCGGGACATTGATTACGATCTTGGCCTGGTGTATGACATTACCCATAACACGGCACGATTTGAAAATATTAAAGGTAAAAGTATGCTGGTCCACCGAAAGGGTGCAACAAGAGCGCTGCCAGCGGGGCATCCTGATAACCCGCCGGCATACAGGGAGACTGGTCACCCGGTTTTGATCCCGGGAAGCATGGGGAGCACTTCATATGTTGTCAAAGCGGAAAACTTGCTGGAAAACGTCTTTAATTCTGTAAATCATGGTGCTGGGAGGGTTTTATCGCGGACCGCTGCAAAGCAGGGTATCGCTGTTGAAGACTTAAAAAGCAGGATGAAAAATATAATTATTTCAGGCTCGAACTATAAGGCATTTTTGGATGAAGCACCACAGGCTTATAAAAATATAGATCATGTGGTAGACACCCTGGCCGATATCGATATGATCAGAAAAGTTGTAAGCCTGTTTCCCGTGGCTGTCATAAAAGGTGAAGATAAAAATTAGACTACGGAGGTTATTAAAATTTTATATTTAGGCAGAGAAGATATTATCAAAGCCGGTGTGCCGGAAAAAGTTATGGACGTTATAGAAAGCGCTTACGCCACTGATCTTAAGGGAAATTATTATATGCCTAACAGGATGCATGTTAACAGTGGCCCTAATACTCTGTTGTATATGCCTTGTTTTACTGACAATTATTTTGGGACAAAAATTCTTTCACTGTTTCCTGAAAATATCAGGAAAAATGAGCCTGTAATAAGTGGAATTGTAATATTGAATAATGCTGAGACAGGAATTCCCGTTGCGATTTTGGATGGCGCTGTTGTGACAGGTCTCAGAACGGGAGCCGTTGGTGGTGTTGCAATACGCCATACCGCCCCGGATGATATAGAATCATTAGGTTTAATAGGCTCAGGTACCCAGGGTTTTTACCAGGTCTATTTTGCCTGCACTGCCCGCCCGTCAATTAAGGAAATTTATATATACGACCTTTCAGTTAGCAACATGGAAAATCTGCGGGAAAAACTGCAGAATACTTTTCCTGAATTGGCAATAAAGCTTTCTGAATCATGCACAGATCTGCTTAAAAAAACCAATTTAATTATAACAGCAACACCGTCCACTGAGCCTGTGCTGCCGGATAAACCTGAACTACTTCAAAACAAGCATTACATAGGAATAGGCTCCTATAAACCGGATATGAGAGAGTACCCGAAGGCGATTTATGGCCTTGCAAAAAACGTTTTCATTGACACAGAGCATGGATTTGAAGAATCCGGGGACCTGATAACACCGTTACAAAATAAGTGGGTCGACCAGGATTGCTTTGTAAAAATGGGCGAGCTGATTAAAAATAAAGATAAATATGAAACAAAAACGGGGACAACATTTTTTAAATCTGTAGGTATGGCGCTTTTCGATATAACAGTATCGACTTACATCTACGAGCAGGCATTGCTAAACGGCCTTGGAACAAAAATAAAATAATTTGGGAGGAAATTTAAATGATGAAAAATCAGCCTCCAAGTATTTTCAATGACGTAATGGGACCAGTGATGCGCGGTCCCTCTAGTTCACATACAGCTGCTTCTGTCAGGATCGGTAACCTTGTCAGGCAGTTTTTTAATGAAGACATACATATATTTAGTGTTGAATTTGAAAGCCAGGGTTCTCTTGCAACTACCTATAAAACACAGGGCTCTGATTTTGGATTGATAGGCGGCCTGCTGGGGATGAACCTCGATGATGATCGACTATTGGAGTCAGCAAAAATAGCACACGATAAAGGGATAGAAGTCAATTTTTCGATAACCCGGTTCGATGCCGAGCACCCTAATACCTACAGGGTAACTGCCGCAGATCGATCCGGAAAAGAATTTTGTTTTATTTTTATATCGACAGGAGGGGGGATGTTTGAGTTAAAAGAAATTAATGGCGCTCCCGTCTCAGTAAAAGGCGACTTTTACGAAACATTTTTATTTATCGAATCAAAAAATGAAGAAGCGCTCGAGAGGTACATGGATAGAATTAATAAGCTATTTCCAGATCATGATTACTCATCTGTCGTTGAGGGTGATGGTTTCAGCTTAATTAACATAAAAACGGACAGCGAATTACCATCCTTTGTGCGCAAGGTTATTGAACTTTTTGATAAAATAAGCACGATTGTTTATATTAACCCTGTTCTTCCTGTCCGCTCAAGGAAAGAGCTAAAGGTACCGTTTATTACTGATGAAGAGCTCTTAAAGGAAGCAGAGAAAAGAGACCTGGAACTCTGGAAACTGGCAGTGCTTTATGAAATGGAACGTGGCGATATAACTTCTGATGAAGTGCTGCAGCTTGGAAAAAATATTTTACAAACTATGAATAGCTCTATCAAGGAGGGACTGGAAGGCAAAGACTTTTCAAACCGTATCCTTGAACCGCAGGCAGTAAAGATGTCTAAATACGAAGGTAATCTTATCGGAGGGGAAGTTGTTAAAAAAATAATCACCTATACCACGGCAGTAATGGATTCAAAAAGCTCCATGGAAGTTATTGTCGCCGCTCCCACTGCCGGTGCGTGCGGGGTAATTCCCGGCATCTTATTTGCAGTTTCTGAGGAAGAGGAATTGGAAAAAGACACGCTCCTAAAAGGCCTTTTTGCTGCTGCGGCAATCGGGATTTTGATAGTTAATAAAAGTACTTTTGCCGCAGAAGAGTGTGGATGCCAGGCAGAATGTGGTTCTGCCTCGGCAATGGCTGCAGCCGGATTGGTGCAGATATATGGAGGCACAGTTAAACAATCTCTTGATGCAGCAGCCATGGCACTTCAGAATATCATGGGTATGATTTGCGATCCTGTAGCAGAAAGGGTTGAAGTTCCCTGCCTTGGAAAGAATGTTCTGGCAGCAGTCAATGCCCTCGCCTGTGCGAATATGGCTCTCTCCGGTTTTATTAACGTAATTCCGCTTGGTGAAACAATCGAAGCTTTTGACAGGGTTGGTCGAATGCTGCCTGCCGAGTTGCGCTGCACAGGAGGTGGAGGATTATCAAAAACACCTTCAGCAAGGGCCTTGTTTCAAAGACTTGATAAAGATATAAATCATTAACAAGGTATATTTTACGTCTATTACAAGTAATATTCAATATAGTCTAACCGCTTGAAATTACTATATATCTATAAATGATACTGTGATTAAAAAAGTGAAATTTAATAATATCTTAAAGAGGAATAATAAAACCGATAGCGAATATAAAAGGTCGTGCAATGGATGGACTATTGAATAAAATTATATTCAAAGTCGGCACTTTATGTAAGGAGGTGAAATATTTTAAAAAGCTCTTTTTTTCCTGACTGACAAGTTTTAAAGATGAAGAAGGGGTTTTTATTAGGAACATTTATTGTTTCATTCATTAAAGCTGCAAGGCTCTGCTCTTAAGCCTGGAAGAGTTAAGTCACTGAAAGGTTAAGGAGTAAGATTAATTTAGAGGAGGTCATTTTTAAATTGTTTAAAAGCAAAAAGTATTTGATTCTATTGTTGGTTACAGCTATGATGATTTTTGGTGCAGTTGGTTGCGGTGATGATACAGCAACTGAAGACGGTGAGGGAGACATTTTAATCGGAATTATGGTCCCGACCACTGGTTCTGAAGCAGCTGACGGCATTGACATGGAAAATGCTGCCAAACTTGCTGTTGAAGAAATTAATGCCGCAGGCGGAGTTTTAGGCGGTCGTATGCTTGTTACCACAACAGGTGATGATGGTTGCGATCCATCCATGGCTACTGCAGCTGCCAGTCAGCTGGTTTCGGAAGAAGTTGTTGCATTAGTCGGTGGTTACTGCTCCGGTGCGACACTGCCAACACTGGCAATTTACGGAGACGCCGGTATTCCCTTTGTAGTTGCTGCTTCAAATGCTACTTCGTTAATTGATGAAAACCCGGGTTGGGCATTTATGATCAACAGCACCGGCCTTGACCAGGCAGCAAGTGCAGTTGAGAAATTTATCTCACTAGGTGTTGAAACAATCGGAGTTATTGACTCCGGTGACGCTTACTCTGCTGACCTGAAAGAGCAAACCATAATACAGTGGGAAGCTGCCGGTTATGAAATAGTTGCAGATGATACCGTGCAACGTGGAGAGGTTGATTTTTCAGCTTTTGTTACAACAATCATGGCTAACACGCCTGATGCTATATACTGGACTGGTTACCAGGCAGAAGGCGCCCTTTTGATTCGCCAGTTACGTGAAGGCGGTTATGAAGGTGTTATTATGGTAGGAGACGGTTCAAGCGCCCAGGAGTTAATTGACCTTGCAGGCGATGCTGCTGAAGGTGTACTCTGTACCGGACCTCCGCTTACCGATTTCCTTCCCGCTGCACAAAGCTTCATTGAAAATTACGAAGCATCATTCCCCAGGGAACCAGGAGCTTATGCTGCCCTGATGTATGATGCCACAAAATTGCTTGCTGACGCTATTGAGCGTGCCGGATCAGATGATAGTGCTGCAATCAAAGAAGCACTGGATGCTACAGATGGCTTTGAGGGCCTGGCAGGCCCGATCATGTTTACTGAGCAAAACACACTGGCAAGAAGTAACTTTGTTATTCTTGAAGCCAGGGATGGAAGATGGGCCCTGGTCGAGTAAGTCGCCTGAATAAAAAGTGTGCAGGCCCGGTATTTACCGGGCCTGCGCTCACTTGAGAGGTGAACAGATGGCTTTACATGAAGTATTACTGCAACAGCTATTCAACGGCTTACTTATAGGTTCTTTTTACGGACTTGTCGCAATCGGTTATTCAATGGTTTATGGAATTATAAAGCTACTAAACTTCGCGCACGGTGATATTTATATGATCGGCGCTTTTTCCGGTCTTATATTTCTTACTATTGCTGCTCCTGTTATTGGCGCCGGGTGGCCATCACTAATCCTTGGTTTACTGATCAGTATGACCCTGGTTGGCCTTTTAGGAGTTGTAATCCAGCGAGTTGCCTACAGGCCAATGCTGAAAGCTCCCAGGCTTTCCATATTGATTACCGCTCTCGCCGTATCGATGATTTTATATAATACTGTGATGATTATATCTGCCGGTAGATACCGCGTTTTCCCTGCCGAGGTGGGAACGGAGAGTTTTTTCATTGGCACTTTAAGACTTACTGAGACAAGGATTATCCTGATTGTTGCCGCGTTTTCGCTAATGTTCATTCTGCACATGTTTATAACCAGGACCATGTATGGAAAAGCGATGCGTGCCATTGCCCTTGACAGGGATACCTGCCAGCTTATGGGTATTGATGTTTATAAAATTATCGCCATTACCTTTTTCGTCGGTTCTGCGCTTGCAGCGGCAGCTGGTATCATGGCTGGCGTTTACTACGGAACTATTCACTTTTTCATGGGTTTCCTGATCGGCTTAAAAGCTTTTACTGCAGCTGTAATTGGCGGTATAGGTATAATACCCGGGGCCATGCTTGGAGGCTTGCTGCTTGGTCTTTTGGAAGCTTTCGGTACGCAAATACCTTTTATCGGAACGGTGTGGAAAGATGTATTTTCATTTGCCTTTTTAATCCTGTTTTTAATCTTTAAGCCTAACGGCCTGCTTGGACGCAGTGAAAGTGAGAGGATGTAGCTACTATGGCAGAAAACAAAAAGAAACCAAAACTGACCACTCCTCTGGAAAGCATTATCGAGTCCCTGTTTCGTTTTTTTGATAACAAGGTATACCGGTATACTGCCTTGTTTGCGGCATCAGGATTTCTTTTGATATTGCCATCGTTGTCAAGCAGGTTTACCCAGGAGATTATGACTAACCTCTTCTTTTATGTTGTTGTTTGCCTTGGTTTAAATATTATAATTGGTTATGCAGGCCTGCTTCACCTTGGATATGCCGCTTTTTTTGCTGTAGGAGCATACACCACAGGTATCATGAGTTCAAGATTTGGTATAGACTTCTGGCTGACTTTGCCTTTCAGTGTAGTTGCAGCTGTTTTAGCGGGCCTGGCAATTGGTTTTCCCACTTTAAGGCTGCGTGGTGATTACCTGGCCATTGTTACCCTTGGTTTTGGTGAAATTACCAGGTTAACGATCAGGAACCTTGACATAACCGGCGGTGCCGTGGGCCTGATCGGTATTCAACGACCGGTTTTCTTTGGTATTACTTTAAACCAGATATCTCATTTTTACTACATGTTTTTCATTCTCGCTATCCTGGCCATTTTTGTTTCATACAGGCTTCACGATTCGCGGATGGGCAGGGCCTGGGAATATATCAGGGAGGATGAAGATGCTGCTGCTGCGATGGGTATTAATGTAACTACATCCAGGCTTTATGCATTCATTATCGGCTCTTCTTTCGGAGCTGTAGCCGGTTCTTTCTTTGCTGCAAAAATGACGGCAATATCCCCTGATTCATTTATGTTTATTCATTCAGTCATGTTTTTAATGGCCGTTGTGCTGGGCGGTATGGGTAAAATTCCAGGAGTTGTTTTGGGCTGTATAATTGTTGTTCTTATCCCTGAAATATCAAGGGATATTGGGCAATACCGGCTTTTAATATTTGCTTTTATGCTTTTAATCATTATGCTTTACCGTCCACAGGGAATATGGCCGGACAGGCCTACTATATCTGCAAAAGAATAATAGGGGGTGTTTAAGTGGCACTACTGGAAATAAAAGACCTAACCTTAAGATTTGGCGGGCTGTGCGCTGTGAACGCCCTCTCGTTGGAAATAGAAGACGGTTCTATAAGAAGCTTGATCGGTCCAAACGGCGCCGGGAAAACCTGTGTTTTTAATTGCCTTACCGGTTTTTACAAACCGAGCGATGGAGAGATGCTTTTTCAGGGTCAGAGCCTGGTGAACAAGAAACCACATTACATTACTTTTTTGGGCATGGCCCGGACCTTTCAAAATTTGAGGCTTTTTAAAGAAATGACAGTCCTTGAAAATGTGATGTCGGGAATGCACTGCCGTACCAATGCAGCATTCTTCACTACTGTATTGAGGACAAAGAGTCAAAAAGCAGAAGAAAAGCATATCCGTGAAGTATCAGAAGAATGCCTTGATTTTGTAGGAATTCTTGACAAGAAAAACCATATGGCAAGAAACCTGCCTTACGGAGACCAGCGCCGCGTCGAATGGGCAAGGGCCCTTGCAACACAACCAAAACTATTGCTGCTGGATGAACCGGCAGCCGGGCTGAACAAGGATGAAAAATCAAAGTTGATTGAACTTATGCACCGGATCAGGGACGACCGCAAAATTACTATTTTCCTTATCGAACATGACATGGGCCTGGTTATGAAAGTATCTGAAAAAATATTTGTTATCGATTACGGGGTGAAGATTGCTGAAGGGACTGCAAAAGAGGTCCGTGATAATCCAAAAGTTGTCGAAGCTTATCTAGGCAAAGAGGAAGAGGAGGAGAGTGCATGAGCCAACCAGTTCTTTCTCTAAACAATCTTGAAACAAGATACGGACAGATTTATGCCCTGCGAGGGATAAACATAGAGGTGAAGGAAAGTGAAATTGTAGCCCTGCTGGGTGCAAATGGAGCAGGGAAGAGCACTACACTAAAAACTATTTCCAGCCTTATTCAAGCTTCTTCAGGCAGTGTCATCTTTCAGGGACAGGACATAACCTATGATCAACCGCATGCCATTGTTGAGAAGGGTGTAATACATGTTCCTGAGGGTAGGATGATCTTTAAAGAGCTGACAGTTAAAGAGAACCTGGAGCTGGGATCATTTACATTGCAAGATAATGTTGAACGAAAAAAAAGAATGAAACGGGCATTTGAAATGTTCCCAAGACTGGAAGAAAGACAGCAGCAGATGGGTGGTTTTTTATCCGGTGGTGAGCAGCAAATGCTGGCAATTGCACGAGCCCTGATGACTGAGCCAAAGTTATTGCTGCTAGACGAACCCTCCATGGGGCTTGCTCCGATTATTGTAAATAATATCATGGACATCATTCGACAAATTAACAAGGAGCAGGGAACAACAATATTGCTGGTTGAGCAAAATGCCAAGGCAGCTTTAAAACTCGCACACAGGGGTTATGTGCTTGAGACAGGGGAAATAGTGATGGAAGGCAACGCGGACGAACTGAGCAAAGATGAGAGCATTGTAAAAGCATACCTTGGAGAATAATAAGATTTAAAGGATTACGGAGTTACCATAGAGGTTGTTATTTCAGCCTCTCTTTTTTTTGCAGGATATGTGTTAATATTTTAGTGAAACTTCAAAACACAAGGGGAGGGGTTTATATGGATTGGAAACCACCAGATAACTGGCTTAAAATAAAAGCTGTTGATGCGCATACTGCCGGCGAACCGCTGCGCATATACATTGAAGGCTATCCTGAACCACAGGGGGAAACTATATTATTAAAACGGCGTTATGCCTTAGAAAATATGGATTACCTTAGAACCGCTACAATGTGGGAACCCCGTGGACATGCTGATATGTATGGCTGCCTGATTACAAAACCGGTAACAGATGATGGAGACCTTGGTGTTCTATTTTTACACAATGAAGGGTACAGCAGCATGTGCGGCCACGGCATAATTGCGATAACCAAGGTTGGACTTGAAACGGGCTTAATAAAAAATATAGCAGATAAAAAAACAATTAGAATAGATACACCTGCTGGAAGGGTTACTGCAACTGCAAACTGGGAAAATAACAATGTAACCGAGGTCTCATTTAACAATGTTCCATCATTTCTCCAGGAAAGCGACCAGCAAGTGGTTGTCCCTGGCCTGGGTAAAGTTAAATATGATCTTGCTTTTGGTGGCGCTTACTACGCTTTAGTTCAGGCCGCAGGCTTTAAAGTTGATCTTAACGCTTCCGGCTTTCGCCGGTTAATCGAGCTTGGAACAAATATAAAGCAGGCTATTATCGATAACAGGGATATTGTTCATCCCTTTGAGAGGGATCTTGGTTTTTTGTATGGAGTTATTTTCATTGGTGAAGCCCAGGATAAGAATAATCACAGTAGAAATGTCTGTGTATTTGCAGACGGAGAAGTAGATAGAAGCCCTACCGGTACCGGCGTAAGCGCCAGGACAGCTGTGCACTACAGCCGTGGTGAATTGGACTTAAATCAGCCTTTTTCGGTTGAATCAATCCTGGGAACCTGTTTTACAGGGGAAGCTGTAGAAGAAGTAAAGTACGGTCCATACCAGGCTGTTATTCCTAAAATCACCGGCTCAGCTCATATAAGTGGTTTAAATACCCTATTGATAGATCCTGAAGATCCCCTTAAACATGGATTTATCCTGCGTTAAAACCGCTTCCAGCGGCAACAGGGACAGTTTTGCTTTTACTGGTCATAAAAGCTGATAACTCTTCGAGTTCTTTTATACTGTGCGTGGTTATTTCTGTACAAGTGTAATTTAATCCCAGGTGACTGTAAGTTTCGCTGCCGAGGCGATGGTATGGCAGCAGTTCTATCAATTTTACTTTAGATAGTTTTTCTGCAAAATGGAGTACTTCAATGAGGTTGTGCCTGTCATCATTAAAGCCCCTGATTAAGGGTATCCGGATTACTATATTTACCGGGTGAGGGCTTGATTCAGTTTTTAACAGGTTGTCTAAAATTATAGTGTTCCCTTCGCCGATCCAATTTTTATGCAGGGTATCATCCATATGTTTTATATCTATGTAAAGATCATTAAGTAGGGGCAGTATTAATTCAATGTCCTGTTTTTCAGCATAAAACGAGCTCTCGATTGCAGTGTTTATGCCCGCTTTTCTGCATTCACCCAAGATAGCAGCAGTAAAAGCCGGTTGAGCGAGCGGCTCCCCTCCGCTGATTGTAATACCTCCACCTGAGTGGTAGTAAAATATTTCGTCCTTGTAGATTTCATCCATCACCTGTTGGACTGTCATACGGCAACCGTATTTTTTTATTGCGCTGTTTAAGCACACGTCTATACAGCGAAAACATAATCCACATTTGTTTTTATCATAATCAACCCTATTTTCCTTTACATCGGATGATAGAGCTTTAGAAGGGCATACAGCAACACAGCGTTGACAGGAAGTGCATAAATAAGGATTATACCCGCGTTCCTCTCCCGGATGTTTTGATTCGGGTGTAGAACACCAGGGGCAGCTTAAAGGACAGCCCTTTAAAAAAAGAACTGTGCGCAATCCTGCGCCATCATGGATAGAAGACCTTTCAATTCTTAGGACATTGCCTGATATGGACTTTGCTTGAGATTTATATATTATCATTATCCCACCGAAATACCCTGTTGAACAGTTCGCCCGATTATTTCATCCTGCACATCTTTACCAAGTTCGGAGAAATAAGCAGTATATCCGGCTACACGTACCAGCAGGCCCTTGTATTGATCAGGATTCTTTTGGGCCTCGATTAATGTTTTTTGATCAATGACGTTAAATTGAACATGGTAAACACCAAGACTGCACATGCTTTTTAATAAAGCCATCAGTTGAGTTATACCGTTTTCTGTTTTAAGCATTGCCGGTTCAACTTTTAAGTTTAAAAGTGTGCCCTGGACGAAGCGGCCATGCGGTATCTGGGCAACTGACTTTAAAACAGATCCCGGACCGTTAAAATCAGTTCCGCCGCTGGGGCTGACACCATCCGCCAAAGGATGCCAGGCTTTTCGCCCGGATGGCAGCGCTCCCACTTCTAGGCCAAATGGTGTATTCCCGGATACGGGTAATATACCCGGAGTCATTTTGCCGTATTTACTTTTATATTTCTCTATTTCATCAGCAATGTACGTAAACACTTCTCCTGCGATACGATCAACAGCAGGATCATCATTGCCGTACTTGGGAGCCTCTATGCAGAGTTTATGTATATCTTCATAACCATCAAAGTCTTTAACCAGGGCGTTAACCATTTTCTCCATTGATACTCTGCCTGTATCAAAAACCAGGTGTTTTACAGCAGCCAGGCTGTTAATAAGGTCTGCAACACCTATTAAGATAATTCCATTTCCTGCATTATATTTAGCCCCGCCCCAGGCATAATCCAGGGCTTTTTCAATACACTCTTTAAAGGTTAATGACAGTGCAGGACAGGGACGTTCCAGGCATATTTCATCTATAACATGGCTGCCGGCTACAACTGCCCGCACAACATGGGCAAACTGCTGCTTAAACGCGTTAAAGAAGTCTTCATAAGTGTTGAATTCTTCCGGGTTTCCTGAATTTGCGCCAATGATTTCTCCGCTTTTTTGACACTTGCCATTCAACATGGCAAATTCAACAACAGATCCCAGGTTAATATCAGCAAGGGCGGTATATTGGCGCATGCGCCCTTCAAGGTTGGTTTCCACGCAGCCGCAGGGGTTCCAATTATATGCTTCTTTTAAAGGCACCCCTTTATTCATTAACATCATTATGCCCTGATCATCGTTGTGAAAAGCCGGAAAACCTGTGCCAAGACTGATTAGCTCAACTACTTTACGCAAATAACTGTTAGGATTTTTTGCCAGGTTGTAGCGAACTGAAAGAGAAGGCTGGTATAACTGCACATCCATTGTAGCCTGCAAAATCATGTAAGATAGTTCATTAACAGCGTCTCTACCTGTTTCGTCTACACCGCCAACACAAACATTTTGAAACATTGGGTAGCCAGCTGCAAATTCTGCAGTCAGGGCATCCTGGAACAGACAGGGCTCGCTGAATTTCACCCAAAGACAATCCAATAGTTCCTGTGCTTTTTCTTCAGTTAGCTTACCATCCAGGATATCAGCCCGGTAGAATGGATATAAGTATTGATCCATCCTTCCAGGGTTATAGCTGGCAGCATTTTGTTCCATGAAGATGGCAATTTGATATAGATAGAGTGACTGCAGCGCTTCCTGGAAGGTTCTGGCCGGATTAAATGGTACATGGCGGCAGGTTTCAGATATTCTAATCAACTCTTCCCTGCGCACCTGATCTTTCTCTGTTCCTGCCAGCCTTTCAGCTTCATCGGCATAGCGTTCAGCAAGTTTTACAATTCCTTCAGCAGCCAGGGCTAAAGCCTGAAGGTAATAGTCCTTTTCATAGTCTCCAGGCCTCGTAATGTCAAGAGATGCCCTTCTGTTATAAATCTCTTCCATAATTCCTTTTAATCCAACATTCAGTAACCATTCATAACCTGCTGTTGTTTCTCCCCAACCGCGAACAGCTTTACGATCTATATAAACAACACCGTTATCACGAAGCTGTTTCGTATTATGGGGAATTTGGGCCAACCACTCTTCATAATTAGAGCGGCCTTTCCAATATGGTTTAATTTCAGCAAGGAATGAGTCGCGGTCTTCCGGTCGAAGATAAAAGGGATCGTAGGGTCTGCTGCTTATTGTGTCCAATTCACGGTCAAGAACAGACCAGCATGAGTCGGCACATAAAATTCCTCCCCTAATTTTACTGCCCGGACAACCGACTATAAGTTCATCATCCCAAATCTTTATTGTTTTTTCGTAACACTGCTTTTTAAAGGCGTAAGCTTTGCGGAGAACAAGAGGCTTACCCTCAGACTCTTGAAATCCTTTTGTTAACAGATAGGCATTTTCAAGGTCCATTTCAGGCCTCGTTTTTAAAACCCTCTCTTTCAGACGGTTAATTCTGTTCATGTAAGCCGGTTCATTATCCGGTTTGCCAGAGCCTTTTTTATGAACCATAGTATCGCCTCCAGTGTATACTTTTTACTTTTAAGTTAATATAATTAGTATAACATACGAGGGATATGATTGTGTTATAATTAGTAATGAGGTGTACATGAAAAGTGACAACAGGGTTAATATTTAATCTGCAAAGATTTTCATTGCACGATGGGCCAGGAATCAGAACAACAATATTTTTTAAAGGTTGCCCACTAAAGTGCGCGTGGTGTCAAAACCCTGAAGGCATTGGCAGCGATGTTGAACTGTTCAGGTATAGCCATAAATGCATTAAATGCGGAGCATGTTGTCTTCAATGCAGTGAAAAGGCGATTACGCTTAATGATCAAGGGCCTCAAGTTGACCGGCATATTTGCAACCGCTGCATGAAATGTGCAGAGTTTTGCCCTTCCGGGGCGTTAGAAAATGTTGGGAAAGTAGTTAGCATAGATGAAGTTGTTCAAATAGCGTTACGAGATCGCATTTTATTTGAAGAGTCGGGGGGAGGAGTAACCATATCGGGAGGGGAACCCCTGATGCAGCCTGATTTTCTTCTGGGCCTGCTGGAAGCATTTCAAAGATTGAATATCCACAGGGCAATCGAAACTTGCGGGTATAGCAAGTGGGAAGTGATTAATAAGATCAGCAAAAATGTGGATTTACTATATTACGATTTTAAGTTATATGACGAGCAGGCAAGTAAAGATTATACTGGAGTTTCAAACAGTCTGATTTTAGAAAACCTGGAGCGCCTGGTGGATAACGGAATTAATGTCAGGGTTAGAATGCCGTTAATACCGACAGTTAATGATGACGCATATAACATTGAAAGGACTGCCGAGTATCTTTCCTCAATAGGTGTAATAAATATAGAGCTACTACCTTATAACAACCTGGGAACGGCTAAATATGCAGGACTTGATTTGAATTGT
>SKWE01000122.1 GCA_007129055.1 Syntrophomonadaceae bacterium | reverse complement strand
TATCCATCATGGTTGCCATGTGGGCATAGTTATCCGGGTCAGAGAGATCGTTGCTGCGCACAAAAGCCAGCATTTCCCGGTAATGCTGATCAGAACCGGTTCGCACCCAGCCATTGCCCTGAAGCAGATCAACCCGGTCAGGGTCTACACCGTGATTGTAATAAATAAAGTGATTATTAATCCTTTCCCGCAGGTTGTAGATACCCCAGTACTGCCCGTTTATGTAAAGGACCGCCTGGCGGTAAGCCTGGTAATCATAATACTCCAAATCCAACAGGCTGGTCATAAAAATATCCCTGATCTTGGAATACTTCCAGTCCTGACCCGAGGTGCGCAGGGTTAAAGCCTTATTGGTAAGGGGTTTTTCGGGGTAAAAACCAGGGAAAAAGGGATAGCTGAATTCGTTGTAACCGTAAATATTGCGGGCAAAGAGGTTAAAAGATTTCTGCGGTTCTGCCCTGCTGAACTGCCCTGCAATTCTAAGCCCCAAATCGAGGCTAAGCCCTGTCGTACCGTCCGGTTCAAGAAATTCCATGTGAATAGGAAGTTCGATATTGTCCCAAAAGTTCGCGCCGCGATAGGGATAATAATGCACCGCGTTCCGGCCTTTCATGTAGATTCCCCGCACTGGATCAAAAAAATCATCGGGGTCACCCATGATCGATATTACGGGCAGGTGCTGCTCTTCATCAATGATGAAAGTTCGGTTTATGGTAGGTCCCGGTAATTTCCCCTCTTCAAAAACCCTGGCCCTTAAAACTGTCGTCCCGGTTATTTCAAGCGGTCCGTTGTAAAGTTCTCCTTCTTCATAAGAAGGAGTTTGAAGCCTGGTATCATCTGTGATGTAAATACTTCCGTTGTAACGTGAAAAGTGCGCAGCAGGTTCCCTGCCGTTTAAAGTATACCGAATTTCAGCGCCGGGTGAATCCACATCCAGTTCGACTGTGATTGGACCTTCATAAAAACCGCTCTGGACAGATACCCGCGGTTTGGCAGCATAACCGGTAAAAGCTTCCCCCTCATTCGGTTCACCCGGGGTAGCTTCCATAAAAAAACTGCGCACCCCGCTTCCGCCCGGGCAGCGGCCTACGGAAACGTCAGGCAGCAGCTTTCCGGAATGCAGGCTGTCTAATACCAGCCCGGAAGGATGGGTGAGGGATATGGTCTCACCGGTCGTCTGGATCTGGTAATTTGTATGCAGGTAGCCATTTTCAGGATCCCTGCGGTCTTTGCGGGAAGCAAATAGAAGCAAGTGCTCACCGGGATGAAGATCAACAGCAGGCAGCACCCAGCGGAAAAGATCATCCTCATCATCGGAGAGACCGAAACCTTCAAGGTTAACCGGTTTACTCCCCAGGTTGTGCAGTTCTATCCAATCCGGGTAATCTCCGTCTTCATCGGCAATCGTGGTCAGGTTCTCTGCCATTACTTCATTAATAACCAGGGCGCCATCTTCCACGGGTGGGTAAGCAGTTAACTCTTCGTAACCCATTGTATTGTTAGCTTCGCCGGGAGTGGGCCTGGGGAAGTAGAGCCATGAATTACGGTTATCGGGGTCCCGCCCGAACGAAATATCATCGTGCTGATCGCGTATCGGTACCAGGTCAATAGTTTTTCCGTCAGGGGTTTTAAAGACCAGTTCATCGTCCCGGTCGTTTAGACCAAAGTTTGTATGCAAAAAAGGGCTGCCAGGATCATCCCTGTCTTTGCCCGATGCAAAAAGAACCAGGTATTCCTCCGGTTCTATAACAACCCGGGGGAACCTCCATTTAAAGGGGTTGCTTTCTTTGTCCGATAACCAGTAACCATCCAGGTTAATTGTCTCACTGCCGGAATTGTAAAGCTCTATCCATTCATGCAGTTCACTGTCTTCATCCATAATTGAAGTACGATTTTGCACCAAAATTTCATTGATATATACGGGATAATTCTCAACCGCGGGAAAATCTAAAACCTGTTCATAGGGGTCGCTTTCATTCGGGGCCCCGGGAGTGGCATCTAGAAAATAGGCCCAATCTTCGCCGTAAGGCTTTGTCCGGCCAAAAGAGATGTTGGACGGAATTTTATCCTCGAAAATAATCTCATCGAATAGGCGGCCGTCAATATGACCCAGGACAACGGCATCACCTGAACGATTGATCCGAAAATCAGTATGCAGATTTTCACTTTCCAACTCGGAACGGTCTTTCCCGGATGCAAAAACAACCAGGTACTCTCCAGGCTCCAAATCCCGGGGTGGGAATGGCCATTGCAGCGGTTGGTCGGGATCGTCAGACAGCCAGTACCCTTCAAGATTTATGGTTCTACGGGTAGGATTATGTATTTCTATCCAGTCCGGATAATCGCCATCCTCATCCTGTAAAACAAACCTGTTGCTGGCCATGATCTCGGTTATCATTAAGTCTTTGCTGTCTACGCTTAATGCAACCAGCAGAACAATGAGCACTACAAAGAAAGTGAGCAGCCCTAACGCCATCCACCCTCTTTCTTTTTTCCTGGGCTGATTTCGAAAATGCATTAAAACAACCTTTCTTTGAAAAACCTTCATTTTATCAGGCTTTTTATGTTTGACCTTAATGAAACAATAGGCTATTATTTTAATAATAAAGCCTGAATCGGCTGAATACAACCCTTAGAAGGAGGAATAATTTATGCAAAGCTATGTCTGTGAACTCTGTGATTATACTTACGAACCGGCTAAAGGCGATCCAGATAATGGTGTTGACCCCGGAACAGCTTTTGAAAACCTGCCTGACAATTGGAAATGCCCGGTTTGCGGCGCAGATAAAGATGAATTCCAGGCCGTGCCCGACAAGTCATTATAAAGATTAAATAAACCAACATTTCTAAGATGATAATCTAACCGGCCATACCATAAAGAGTAAAATAAAAACGGGACAGCTTTACCAGCTGCCCCGTTTTTATCTGCAAATTTTTTACTATAAATCAAGCTGATTTACAACAAATTGGCCAAAAATCCAGAATCCTACCCAGTTTATGCTAAATTTTTTGTCTGCCATATCCTTACGGATATAAAATGTTACACCTTCTACTTCGGTTTTCTCATAATCATTTTCTTCAGTTGGTGTGCCTGCTCTCACGGCAGGTGTGATTACACAGCCGCCTCAGCCACCGCGACTTGCCAGGTAGAGCAAGTGAGGGCCTCCGGTATTTTTCATTTTTTCCAATGCAGCTGATGAGATTGATAGGTTAGACATGGTAAAACCTCCTGGAACAATTTTATTACCCGGGCTCAGCTGAAACATATTGCAACTGCCCAGCCCGGCATTTTTTTAGAAAACCTGAGTGTTGGATAGTTACAGCTAAATTAGGAACCACTACTATTATTATAACACGTCGGAGGTTCTAATGCCTTCATCCCCAGGAGATTATTATTTATAGAAAACCTCTGCCTTTAAAATCCCGGTAAAAGCCTGCCTGGAATCCTCAATCGCTTTCAGGCGCCACTTTTCCTCCAGGGGGTAAAAAAGTTCGCTAAAGTCAAGTTTAGCCTGTCCTGCAGCGCTTTCACTGTCGGCCCCTTGGTGAAAAACCCTGTTCTCATTGATCATGGTTCTCAGGCTTTTCAGGGACGCAAAAAAAGATTCACCGTAGGTTCCAAACTCAAAACTGGTAGCATAAAAATACTTGTCAGGATAACGATCGCGCATCAAAAGATAAAAGTAATCAACCATGTCGCCCTGCATCTGGTAAAACTCTTCCGGGTTAGTTTTAACAACCAAAGGATAATTAAACTTGTTGATCAGATCACCGGAAGCACGGCTTTCATAAATTGAATTAACCAGGGTCATCTGGTAACGGGGTCCGTAACCGCTGTGCATGTCGATAAAAAGAACTCTCTGGTAGGGTTCGATTGCATTGTAAAACAAATCGTTCATCACACCGGCAGACTCTTCAAAATCCTCTCCCCCGTAATAGAGGCCCCCGGGATAATTGAACTGCCCCATGTGTACAGCCTCCCGGAATGATGCCGTACCCATTTTCAGATAGTATTTAAAAAAATCAAGGTAAAAACTAAATCCTGCTGCCTGCCGTAATGAAGAAGGTGGATTTAAAAATGGCTCTACCTCTCTGTACCGTGGGTTAACCTGGTTGCGAACCAGGTGAGGATCATAGATAAAGTTGCGGTTTAAGTCTACATTATTTTCATTAACCCTGCGGCGGTTGGACATGCCCCAGGGATTAATGGGAGATACCAGGATTAACCCGGTATGATCAGGGTTCAGGTACTGCAGGAATTCTTCAGTAAAAAGCCTGATCACGGCATTGCCGATATAGCCTTCAATGCCGTGCAGGCCACAGGATATCATTAACAAAAACTTATTTTCCTTGTGCGGAGCTGCCCGAATAATCTCCGTTGTCAATTGATCCTCAAAACCACCAAGAGAATGGCTTTCCAGGTCTGCATTCGGCCAGTATTGTCTGACCTTTGCTAACAGGTCCCTGAATTCAGACCTGTTTTCTGCATATGTTTCGGCAAAGAATCTGAGATCGCTGTTACCCAAGATGTTATCACTTCGCTTTATCGGTTATTAATAGCCTTTACTCAACCGCACTGTGCCACAGGGCTAGATCCACTTTTTTTCCCGGACTTTACAGCAGCCACACAAGCAGGGCAATAGCAGCAGCTATCGCTGCAAGAACAGCAATTACTCTACCTGCGCTGACCGGTGAATCACCGCTAACTTTACCGCTTTGCCCATTGACCATAAAGTGATAGATCTTGTTGTTGAAGGTATATGATGAAATCCAGACCGGAAGCAGCAGGTGTTTATACCTTTTATTTGTATAGCTGGTGTTAACTGAAAGGCTCCTTATTTCATCTGCGCCGATATGTGCCTTTATGCCTCCCTCAATTTCACGGTCCATTTTTTTCCTGGCTTCTTCCCAGCCTTCCTGCAATCCAACGCTGTATTTTTCAGCCAGGAAGCCGGCCATAAAACCGGGAGCATAAGGAGCAAGTTCGTTTAAGTTAAAG
>SKWE01000146.1 GCA_007129055.1 Syntrophomonadaceae bacterium | reverse complement strand
CTTTAGACAAATCTTTACCCATATCAGGAAAGCCTCCCTTCTTCTCCGGTAGTTCCATTCATAAAGAGCTTCATGAAGGGGTTATAATACCCGGGTGCTTTCTTTAAAACCCCGCTGCTGCCTTTACCTCCATCAATGCTTCTCTTGATATCGGCAAAGTAACCTTTCTCCATGGCCGTTTCAAGGCCGATTTTTTCTATATCCTGGAGCATATCACAGGCTTCATTCAACAGTTTTTCCGCCCTTTGCTGAATCCGCCCCCCATCCTTAAACATTATATCGGCACCTAATCCACGGGCAGTGTTAAATATATAATGCGCATTGGCTATACTAAGGTAGCGGTCACTGATAAAGGGCGTATGAATGGCCTCTGTCAGCATGCCAAGCAGCTGTATTTCCTGGTCCGTTAGAACAGAAACAAGGTTAAACATGCCATTGATCAGGTATGTTTTAAATATATCGCCGGTCACATGCTTGGTTGGCGGCATGTATTTTAAGGGAGATCGGGGAAAGAGTTCACGGCAGAGCTGGGCCTGGGCAATTTCCATCATCAACCCGTCTTCCATGGTAGGATCAATTTCAAAAGCATGGCCTAAGCCCATCTGTTCTTCCTTCAGCCCTGAGCGAAGCCCAAGCTGTTCGTTTATGAACTGGGATGCCAGCACGGTGTGCCCCTGTTCAAAGGCATCGGCAGTGGTTAAGTAATTGTCTTCACCGGTATTAATGATGATGCCTGCATAGGCATTGATCATTCTTGAGAAATGCTGGTCAATAAAAGTTCTCTTCATGTTGATATCGCGGAAAAGAATGCCATACATGGCATCATTGAGCATCATGTCGAGCCGTTCAATTGCACCCATTACTGAAATCTCGGGCATACAGAGCCCTGAAGCGTAATTGACGAGTTGAATATAACGTCCTGTTTCTTCACCGGCTTCATCAAGCGCTTTACGCACTATCCGAAAATTCTCCTGGGTGGCATAAGTTCCGCCAAATCCTTCGGCAGTGGGCCCATAAGGAACATAATCAAGCAGGCTCTGGCCGGTATGCCTGATAACTGCAACAATATCTGCACCCTGCAGGGCTGCTGCTTTTGCCTGGACAGCATCTTCATAAACATCACCGGTTGCCACAATCACGTAAAGCATGGGTTTGCCGGAAGGGGATGCCTTCTTTTTGATCTCTTCCCTTTTTGCCCTGGTTGTCCTGATTTTAGCTGCACCTTCTTCAGCAAGGCTATCGGCAACAACCATCCATTTATCTTCCGGAAGAGCCGGTATCTCACTTACTTCAAGTTTTCCAGCTGCCAGCGCCTCAGCAATTCCCTGCGGCGATTCATTCCTGGAAACAACTGCCATTGAAAGCCAGGGAATCAAGCCACGGTCTAGAATTCCTTCCCTGTGGAGCTTGTCCACCATAACATTCGGCAAAGGCACATCTTCATGATCCACGCCGTCAATACCCAGCAACCGTGCTGCCGCCCGTTCAGTTGTTGTTGTAGTATAGTCGCCAATCCATGAATGGAGTCGTTCAGCTATTTTCGCGGCAGTTGCCCTGGCTAAATCAACTTTTTGCTGATCAAGATTCAGTTTGTGTTCCAACGGGTTTCCTTCCTTTCAAGTAAAGAGTAAAAACCATTTATAAAACAGCATCTGTTAAGCACTTTCATATACCAAATCAAAAACAGGTATGGGCTGCAGCGCCTCCCGCATTTTCTCCAGGAACATGCGGGGATCGTAGCCACGTCCACCCGGATCTGTAGGGTTAAGAGTAACAGCCACCAGGTTTATTCTTTTTAACACCCTGACCTCTCCTCCCCTGTTTCGAAAGCGGTAATAATTTTCGGGAGAGATAAAAAGCTTTGTTGCATCCCTGACAATGACCATTGGCGGCGTATCGAAATGGTTGATTAGCTCTTCTATCAAGCCATCGATAAAAGCACCGCCAAAAACCAGGGCAGCTGTATTATTATCACACTTGCCAATTACCTGTGCCCCGGCCTGCATGGGTATAGCTGCACTGACCGAATCCGATTTGTATCCTGTGCTGCAGGTATATAGATGTACCGCCAGGCCATCCTGCAATCCGGATAGCGCTTCTTTCAACAGCTTCTCATCTTCAACTTCCGGGGTTTGAAAAAGTTCACACCGAAAGATGGTTTTCTTAATTACATCATCCATAGTTGGACCTAGCGATGCCCCTGATGCCAGGATGGTGTTTTCACTCACATCGGGAGACGCTGATGCTATCCTGTTGATTGCCCCGTCCACTAAAACATTTTCGGAACCGTAGTTATACATTCTGAAAATCAAACCCTTCAGTCCGCTTACGCTTGCCGGCCCTGCCAATTCAACCAGTCCCGGCTCTAAAACCCGGGCCAGGTAGACCTCGCCCAGCGGTGTTGACATTGAACCTGCTTCAAGGTACTCCAGCCTGGCTTCGGCAACTTTAAAGCAGGCCTCTGCAGTAGCAACAATTGCATTCACTGGAGCATAAATTCGCGGTTTATCTTTTAAGGTCAGCCTGTCGACCCTTTCACCGTCATAACCTGCAGAAATAAGGCCGATGGGTTTACCGTTTTTTTCAAATTCTTTAACCAGGTTGTTGAGAGTTACAGTTTTTCCCACGTTCTTCGTCATTCCAACAATGGCAGCTGTTTTATACCCCTGCTCGTTTAATATTTGATACAGTCCGGCCATAAATATTAACCCCGCCTGAAAAAAGATAAAAAAAGATCCTACTGCAGCTGCGATTGTTAAATACAATAGTATGCGGTGAATGAGTCGGCTAATAAGGCAAATTCTATAACAAGCGTTAAACCCGCAATTATTCCCTAAGCAGTAGAATCAGGTTAAGTGTAGCAAAGAATTATTATACGGTCATCGGTTTTACGGGCTAAAAAAGCTATCCTCTTCTTATACATCATGTATAAGAAGAGCAGGAAAAAAGCGAAAAATAGCGAAGATCTTTATAACACTAGAACAAACCGTTGGTTGAAGAACCAGGAGCCACTTGGCCAGGGCACCACATATTCCAGGTTCTCCAGCTCTTTGTGATGAGTAGGAGCAAGAAAGATTGGTGGTTGAATTCCATGTCATTAACCGTTGAAAAAGCGCTACAGATAGAAATATTTAAGGAATGCCGCCTCTTAACCGGCCCGGCAGGATTACAGAATGAAATACTCTGGGTTAATATCCTGGAAATTTTAGATGATTTAAGGCATATTGAACCGGGCGAATTCTTAATTACTACTGCCCACGGCTTTAATGTGGAAAGCCTGGAAAATCAAAAAATAATGGCCGATTTATTCGCCAGCAAAAGGCTTGGAGCCATGGCAATCCAGACCGGCCATTATCTAAAAGAGATCCCATCCGCCTTCGTCCAGTTTCTGAAAGATAACAGCATACCGCTAATTCAAATTCCACCTGAAGTAAGCTTTAAAAACCTCACCCGTGCCCTGATGAATGAGTTAATGGCCGTAGACAGGGAAGAGCATTCTGTACAGAGCGGACGAAAGGATAGAACTTACGATGAAAGATTTATAAGCCAACTAGAAGCAATGAAAAGCCTGTGGCGCCAGATAGTCGAACACGATAGCCCTGAACTGTTTCATATGGAAATTGAACGCATGAATGTAAATCCGGAAAATCCGATCATGGTATTGATGCTAACAGCCTGCAAAGATGACAGAGAAAGCGAGTATATGAGCGCCGAAAAAAATTACCAGCTTATGAGGGAAGCAGAAATAAAAGCTGCAAAGTTCTTGAAAAGTCAGAGCATCCCTTTCATGGTTGGACCTAAAGATGATTCGCTGGTACTGCTTATACAGCCCGGAGAATCTAAACTTACCAGCCCCGATGAATTCCTGATCGCAAAAATGCTGTACGATAATTTAAAAAACCTTGCTCCTGATTGCACAATAAGGTTTGGTCAAAGTAATATTCATAAAAGTTACAAGGATCTCAAACAGGCCCAGGGAGAAGCGGCAAAAGCCCAGTTGGCTGCCCAGCTTGAACTGCTTGATTACACTAACATGGTGTCTTTCAGGGCCATGAACCTCTACCGCCTGATAATGGATATTGATAACATGGATATGTTAAAAGGTATTTTCCAGGAAACTGTTGAGCCTTTACTCCATTATGATCAACGCAGTGGCGGTGGACTGTTGCAAACTTTAAGAGTATACCTGCAATACTGCAGTTTAAAAAAAGCTTCGGAAGCGCTTTATGTTCACCGGCACACGCTGCGCTACCGGCTGAAACAGATTGAAGAGCTAACCGGTTTTAACCCCCTGCTGCCCAACGATCACCTGCAGTTGAATATAGGCCTGCATATTTACTACTACCTTAAGGCGCTCAACCTTCTTACATGACGATTTTCCCTTCCGGGTTATAAGCGGGGAAAGATGTAAACCGCTGTCAGGCCAATTAACCCTGCAGCCAGGAGATAATAGGCAAGGGGCAGCAGAACACGCCTGATCATTGGCCCTTCAACACCTAAAAGGCCTACTGTTGCGCAGGCGGCCACCACATTATGGACACAAACCATGTTGCCTGCTGCACCGCCAACTGCCTGCAGGGCTACAACAAAGGCGGCAGGCAACCCTATCTCCAGGGCAACCTGGTGCTGGAAAAAGGAAAACATCATATTGCTGATCGTGTTACTACCGGCAATAAAGGCGCCCAGAGCCCCGATGATAGCTGAAAAGAAGGGCCACGCTCCCTGGGCCAGGTCTGCTGTGGCCCTGGCCAAAACCATGGGCATGCTGGCAAACCCGCTTTCATTAAACCCGGAGTTAATAAATATTCTGACCAACGGCACAGCAAAGCCAAGGGCAAAGGCAGCTCCTGCTACTGTAGAAATCGATTTTTTTGCCGCCTTGATAAAAAAGGGCAGTTTTATTTTTTGAATGAAAATAGCTGAAGCAACTGCCAGGATAAACATCGTACCGGGCAGGTAAAGAGGCTGCAGGGAAGTTGTAATTTCCGTTCCCAGGATATTCTCAAAAGTTATCGTAAGAAATTCCCCTGACAGTAAGTTCTTTAAAT
>SKWE01000229.1 GCA_007129055.1 Syntrophomonadaceae bacterium | reverse complement strand
TTTCATAATTTATCGTATTACCTATTACCCATGCCTATTCCACCATGGCGCAGGACGACGGATACTGGTAACAATTAAGGAGCCTGATATCACCATATACCCTCCCCCGGAGATTTGAAATTGCCTGCTATTATGCTATAATTATAATATAATGATAATTAGATATTGGTAGTAAATAGACTGTCTCTTTGAGATAGCAAATACCACAGCTACTGGCTAATTATCAAGATCATTAGGGAGGTTTTACTAATGACTGTTAATGGTAATAAAATGGTTAACCAGGACAGTAATACTGATGTAATTATTCTTGGCGTAGGGACCAGTGGAGAAGATCTTTCACTGCAGTTGCTGGATGCCGGGCTTGATGTAGTTGGGATTGAGGCAAACCTGGTAGGTGGGACGTGTCCTTACTACGGCTGTCTGCCATCAAAAATGATGGTACGCGCAACAAATTTGTTGAAGGAATCTGAAAGAGTTAGAAGTATGTCCGGCGAGGCCAGCACTTCCCCCGACTGGAGCAAGATTGCAAAGCTTGTTCGCCAGTTGACAGGGGAATGGAGCGATGCAGGCGGGGTAGAAAGATTTGAGAAACGTGGTGGACGACTGATCCATGGAGAAGGCAAGTTTACAGGGCCACGTACTGTTTCTGTGAATGGTAAAAGCTTTACTGCAAGAAAGGGTGTTGTGATTGCAACCGGAACAAAGCCTGTAATACCTCCGATTTCCGGTCTCGATAAGGTCAATTATTGGACAACTGACGACATAATTAAAGCTGATAGCTTGCCGGAATCACTGGTTATTATAGGTGGAGGTGCCACCGGTTCTGAACTGGGCCAGGTGCTGGCCAGGTATGGGGTCACAGTAACAATTGTAGAACCCGGTGACCGTGTGTTAAGGTTAGAGGAACCGGAAGCATCTGAAAAAGTAGAAGAAGCCTTTGCCGAAGATGTCATTACGGTGCACAAAGGGGCCAGGGCAAAAGAAGTTGAGCCCCGTAACAACTTAATTGTTACCAGGCTGGATGATGGTGAAGAGCTGACATCTGAACGCCTTGTTATTGCTACAGGCAGAAAACCCGATCTGGCCAAACTTGGTCTTGAATCTGCCGGGCTTGACAGCTCAGCAAAGTTCATAGAAGTTGATGAACGGATGCGCGCAGCAGAAGGAATCTGGGCCATGGGAGATGTGACTGGCAAGGCTATGCTTACCCATGTTGCCCTGTATCAAGGTGCTATTATAGCTTCCGATATCCTTGGCAAAGAGCACCCACCAGCTGAATTCCATTCTATACCCCGAGTCACTTTTACAGATCCCGAAGTCGGATCGGTTGGTTTTACTGAAACAGAAGCGAAAGAAGCAGGGTTTGATGTAGCCGTTGTTACAAAACAAATTGCAGCAACCTTTCGCGGTATTCTACATGGTAATAATAGCGGGGTTATCAAGCTGGTAGTTGACCGTGCCACCGGTAATCTGATTGGGGCAACAGCAGTGGGGTCTCGTGGTGGAGAAATACTCGGGCTCTTAACCCTGGCCGTGCACGCCCGTATTCCGATAGCAAAACTGCGCTCCATGATCTATGCCTTTCCTACTTTTACCGGGGGAGTTGGCGAAGCAATTGGAGCTTACGGGCGCGGGATAACAACTGTTTTAGATCCAGGTTATAGCGGCCTGAAAGAACTTGACCAAGTAGTTGAAGCACTTGGGAATTGACCCTTATATCCTGAGATTTGATAATTTCGAATCTAACTGCCCGGGAAATGCAGCCATTTCCCGGGTTTCCTTTATAAATCACAGGGAAAAGCTATCTTTTTGATTATGCGATCAATAACTTCTTGCACCGGCTTCTTCTATAACATCTGTGAATCAGATCAATTTGCCTGCCACTTTGTAGGATAAATTGACAAATAAAACAGGGTACAGCAGTTGCTTATTGAATAAATAATTATCACCAGGAAAAATATTTAGTTTCATACCAACCTTGCAGGGAGTTTATAATGTCTAAAGCAGATTTTTTGCTTAAAACAAAACTTATCAAGCCTGCGCCAAGAAAAAATATGCTTCATCGCAGCAGGTTATTAGACCCCAGCCTAAATCATTTACCAGATATTGAAGACAGCACTTTCATGCACCGTCTCATCCTAATTTCAGCACCGGCCGGTTACGGAAAAACTACTTTAGCTTCTTCTTGGCTTGAAAAAAGGGAACCTACAGCCTGGTTATCACTGGATGAGGCAGACAATGATCCAAACCGTTTCTGGCTTTATTTTGTTTCTGCTTTAAATAAGAACTATAGTATTGGCCGTTCTATGCTTTCCATTCTTGAATCCGGCCCAATACCTGCTGATTCCTCTATAAATAACGACATTCTATATGAAGAAGCCCTGGTTTTATTACTTAATGAGCTGGCTGATATGAGTCTACGGGCTTCAATATTTTTAGATGATTACCACCATATTGATGATAAGCATATAAACCACGGTCTGCAATTTCTCATAGAAAACTTACCGCCAAACTTCCAGCTGATTATTATTTCAAGGACTGACCCTCCCCTGCCGCTGGCTCGTTGGAGAAATAAAGGCTGGATGTCTGAGGTGCGGCAAAAAGATTTACGGTTTAATCCAGAAGAAACAGCACAACTGATAAAGAATATTGCAAGCTTTGAGTTGAGCCCCGGGCAAACCCAAATACTGGATCAGAAAACAGAGGGTTGGGCTTCTTCCCTGCAGGTTATCGCATCAATTATTTCAGACAAACAGGAACTGGAAAAAGAAACATTCTTAAAAAACATAAACCAGTCCCACCGTTATCTTTTAGATTATCTTTCTGATGAAATTTTGGATCAACAGGAACCGGATATTGTTGACTTCCTGCTTAATACTTCTATCCTGGAATATCTAACTCCCGAAGCCTGCCGGGTTTTAAGCGGCCGTGAAGAAGCCCGGACAATTCTTAGCAAACTGGAAAAAGAAAACCTATTTATAGTCTCCCTGGACCAGGCAGGAAAGTGGTATCGCTACCACACCCTTTTTGCAGAAATGCTGCGCCTACGACTTGAAGCTAAAAAAGGCATGGAAGAAATAACTTCGCTACATAAGAAAGCAGCAAGCTGGTTTGCTGAAAAAGGTCAGCCTTCAAGGGCGGTCCTTCATGCCCTGAAAGCAGCTGATTTCAATTTCGCAGCAGTACTGCTTGAGCAAAATGCAGACACGCTATTTAACCGGGGGGAACAGCGGAATCTAACCAGGTGGATTGAACAAATCCCACTGGAAATAGTTGAAAAACGCCCTCGCCTGTTAACCTTTCTCAGCATGCTTACTTACCTGTCGGGCGATACTGTAAGGGCGGAAGAAACTTTGGAAAAGGCCAGGCCTTTAATCGTCGCATCAGAGTCGGATTTACAAAAACCTGAAACTGGCGATCAGCAGGAACTGCTGGGTATTTACTATGCCGTCAAGGCTTATCTTCGCCTATTTTCAGGAGATGTTTCCGGTATGAGTCAGGATTCTGAAAAGGCTTTAGCAAATCTACCTGAAAAAGATTCGATGTGGCAAAGCAACCTTCTAATCCTCTCTGGTGATATAGCTGCGATCAGCGGCAGGATAAATAAAGCTGTAGATATATTTAGAGAAGCATTGGCCATCTGTCGCAGGACAAATGATCATTTCTTCACCCTGATGGCAGGATTTAAACTGGCTCGTATTTTTTATTACCAGGGCCGGCTTACAGAAGCTGACCAGCTTTGCCTTGAGCTGATTGATGAAGCAGAAGACAGCGGCTTTTCTTCAACAGCCAGGGCTGGTTGCCTTCACATTATCCGTGGCATGGTTGCCTATGAGAGGGACCGGTTGGACGAAGCATTGAACCTGGCCCAAAGTGGCTTTAAGCTCATTGAAAGAGAAGGTTTTATGCTTCTGGCCGGATGGGCATACTGCTGCCTGGCTGCCATTTTTTTAGCCCGCAGGGAACTGCAGGAAGCTTCAGCCATGGTGCGCCAGGCTGAGAACTGCGGCCTGGCCGGCGAACTGCCTTACATAGAAAACCTGGCCGCAGCCTGGAAAGCAAAGTTGCGGTTGGTTGAAAGCAGGCAAGATCCGGCAATGCTGGATGATACTATTGAAATGCTGCTGAAAAGAAATCTTTTCCCGGATCGAGATTTGGAAGGCTCGATTGAATTTTTTAGGATTGATGAATACACGGCCCTGGCCCGGGTGCTTATTGCCCGCGGCCA
Organism: Syntrophomonadaceae bacterium; assembly: GCA_007129055.1. Lineage (GTDB taxonomy): Bacteria > Bacillota > Dethiobacteria > DTU022 > DTU022 > SLQM01. The sequence continues at coordinate 866 of SKWE01000229.1, read as the reverse complement.
CACATCTACGGCAGAAAAATTCTTACCAAGTATACAGCAAATCGCAGAAAACGAAAGAATTGTTTACTTGCTGGCTGAAGCCCTTCTTCTCAGGGCCACTGCTGCTATTGGCAATGATAATATTGATGACGGGTACGTGTATTTCAAAGAAGCCTTAGAAAAGTGCGGACCGCGCATTCAGCAAGAGGGTATCAAAAGGCTTTTCCTGAATGAAGGGAAAGCCCTGGTAAAACTGCTACAACGGGCACGAGAAGAAAAGCTTTTTCCGGAGCTAACTTCTTCACTGCTTTCTGCAATTGAAGAAACTTCAAAGCCACTTGTTCAAGGTATAAGTAAGCCTGCTGCAGAAGAGGAACAGCTGATTGAAGAGCTAAGTGATCGCGAACTGGAAATATTAGAGCTGATCAATGCCGGTTTAACTAACCAGGACATTGCTTCCCGCCTTTATCTATCGCTTAATACTGTCAAATGGCACCTAAAAAACATCTATGGCAAACTGGCCGTCGACAACCGTGCGGCTGCCGCGGCCAGGGCCCGTTCACTGGGGCTAATTCAGTAGTATTTCACCGAAACAAGCTGCAGCCCCAGGCTTTTAACTTTTTCCAGCAGGCCGAAGAAGGCGGCCATATCTTCAACAGTTCCCATAATCACTGTTTTATCGCTTCCAAGGTGCTTGAGTTCCAGGTTATCGAACCACTCCGACCACACTGGATCAAGCCTAGACTTTACTATAATCTTTACTTGTTTCATGCTTAGTATTAGCCACCTTACTTTCATCGTGTCCGAATACTTCATTTAACCATTCGAAGGTAACGTACTGCATTCGTGAAACATTATCCAGCATGCAGTGGTCATGAGAACCGTCT
>SKWE01000071.1 GCA_007129055.1 Syntrophomonadaceae bacterium | reverse complement strand
TTTACAAAGTCGATTGCCTGGGGAGAGTTTATGCAGATTAAGGAAGAGATTAATTATAAGATCATGGAAATTTTAGAGCAGGAAGGGGTTTCTGTTGCCTTCCCCAGCCGTAGCATTTATTTAGAAGACAGCCAAACAACTCCGGTCGATTAGAACTACCTATTGATCAGGTTGCAAGGTTAACTTTTTTTTCATTAATAAAAATGAGCATAAATTTGGCCTGCATCTTGCTTTGGCAGGGTTACTATCTGTCCTAAATAGCAGAGATAACTACAAGTAGCAGACCCGAAAAACAGGGCCTGCTACTTGTACGCAAATACTCAGGGTGTTTTACTTAAAGCTTTTATCAGCTTTTTTCCAGTCGTTTATGAAACTTTCAATGCCAAGGTCTGTCAGCGGATGCTTGAACATCTGCTTAAGAACCTTGAAAGGCATTGTGGCAATGTGTGCTCCTGCAAGGGCTACAGCAGGAACATGTTCGGTGTGGCGGATACTGGCTGCAATTACTTCTGTATTCAATTCATGAAGGTCAATGATATCAACTATGTCACGGACCAGGTTGACTCCGTTGTGCCCAATGTCGTCCAGTCTGCCTAAAAAGGGACTTACATAGGCAGCGCCGGCGCGTGCTGCAAGCAGGGCCTGGTTAGCTGAGAAAATTAATGTAACATTAACCTTAATACCTTCAGCGGACAGGGTTTTGACCGCCTGCATACCATCCGGGGTGATTGGAACTTTAACCACTACGTGCTCATGAATTCCGGCCAGCTTCCTGGCTTCTTTTATCATACCCTCATGATCTAAGGCGATAACCTCTGCGCTTACCGGCCCGCCAACCAGTTCACATATTGAAGGCAGAATTTTTGTAAAGTCTTCATCTTCTTTTGCAGCCAGGGAAGGGTTGGTGGTTACACCGCTGATAACACCCCAATCGGTTGCCTGCTTAATTTCATCAATATTCGCCGTATCCAGGTACAGCTTCATAAAAATACCTCCTATTTTGCTTAAACTTTTCTATCCTGATTTAATTATAACATTTTTCTGGTGAATGTTTAATTCAATCTGCAGTTGAAAATATCAGAGTGGATTGTTAAAATGAGGCGAAGGATGGTGAAAGCCCATGGATAGCCTGGAAACCCTCCGCGAAAAGTATCCCGATAAGTTTTGTAGTACCGATGATATTTTTTGTAAAATCAGGGCAGGTGACCGCATATTTATATCAACCGGATGCGGAGAGCCGCAATACCTGGTAAAAACCCTGGTAGAATATGTTGAATCAAACCCCAAGGCTTTCTTTGACACTGAAATATTGCATGTCTGGACCCTTGGTGTTGCTCCATACAATGATGAGAAATTGAAACATAATTTCAGGCAGAACTCTTTTTTTATCAGCCATCATACCCGTGAAGCCGTAAATGAAGGTTTAGCCGATTATACACCCATATTTTTATCAGAAGTAGCCGCTCTTTTTCGCCGCAAGCAGGTTTCAGTCGACGTTGCCCTGGTCCAGGTTTCACCTCCTGACGAACATGGCTACTGCAGCCTGGGAATCAGCCTTGACATTACCAGGGCTGCAGTTGAAAATGCTGACCTGGTAATTGCACAGGTTAACAGTGAAATGCCCCGTGTTCATGGGGATACTTTTATTCATGTTTCTGAACTCGATTACATGGTACCTTATGATGAAGCGCTTTTAGAATTTGGGCCTCCTTTGCCTGACAGGGAATTGCTGGAAAGAATTGGCCATTATGTGGCCCAGATTGTTGAAGACGGGGATACCATCCAGGTCGGCTACGGCAGCATACCGAACGCTATACTACCATTTCTTTCCGACAAAAAACATCTTGGTGTACACACAGAACTGCTGGGTGACGGATTGATTGACCTGATGAAAAAAGGAGCTGTTGACAACAGCAAAAAGAACAGGAATCGTGGAAAGTTGGTAGCCTCTTTTTGCATGGGCAGCCGCGATACTTATTCATATATCCACGATAACCCGGCTATCCTGTTTAAAGAAATGGATTACACAAACAACCCTTTGGTCATAGCCCAAAATGAACATATGACTGCGATAAACTCTGCCCTGGAGATTGACCTAAGTGGTCAGGCATCCGCGGAATCTATCGGTGGAACTTTTTACAGCGGCATTGGCGGCCAGGCAAACTTTATGCGCGGCTCAGTTCTTGCGCCTTATGGTAAAAATGTTTTGGCCATGCTTTCAACTACTCGCCACGACCGCTCTTCAAGAATTGTGCCAGCCCTGAAAGAGGGAGCCGGAGTTACCCTGACCAGGGGCGACCTGCATTACGTAGTAACGGAATATGGAATTGCCTACCTGCATGGCAAAAATATCAGGGAGAGAGCGATGTCTTTAATTGCCATCGCTCATCCCAGGTTCAGACCCTGGTTGATTGAAGAAGCTAAAAAGAGATTGCTGATTTACAAGGACCAGGCTTTCATACCCGGAGAAGAGGGAGAGTATCCTGAACACCTTGAGACATACAGGACTACTAAGCAAAACCTGAGAGTTTTTTTAAGACCGGTAAAAATTAACGATGAACCGCTGATCAAGGATTTTTACTATGCCCTATCTGATAAAAGTTTATACCGTCGCTTTTTGTCAATTCGTCGCCATCTTCCACATTCAGAACTGCAAAAGCATTTCGTGGTGATTGACTATACCAGGGAAATGGCGATCCTGGCTGTTAAAAAATACGTGGGACAGGAAGTGGTTGCCGGCATTGCCCAGTATTGTATCGGTGAAAACAGTCTGTCAGCGGAGATATCTATTGTTGTAAGAGATGATTTCCAGAAAAAGGGGATTGGGCTGGAACTGCTGTCGTACCTGGTTATTGTAGCTAAAAACCAGGGGCTGCATACTTTTACAGCCGATATTCTTCCCGATAATATTGCAGTCTTCCGCCTGATAGAAAAGCTGGGTTTAAATTACGACCGCAAGTGGGATAGCGGTTTAATTCATATTACTATATACCTGAAATAAGTTTCCGGGTTACAGAAAGGAATGCTTAATGCCTTCCCAGGTGAAGAAAGAGAATATAAAAAGTTTGTTCAGATACTATTCGGCTGATAATTATAACCTGAATTGGCCATATCTGTTTACCCTGCCCTTCTGGCTCCAAAGCTGGTGGAATGTCTTTGGTGGAGAAAGTGAGCTAATGCTTCGCTCAGTTTGGCATGAGGGCAAACTGATGGGTGTTGCACCCCTGCGAAAAAGGATAAAAGAGGCTTTTTTTATTGGCAGTGCCGATGTTTGCGATTATCTTGATTTTATAGTGCAGGAAGGGGAGGAATCGAATTTTTTCAATACCCTGATTCCCGGATTACGCCAGGAAGGGATTGATAAGCTAATACTATATGCGCAGCGTCCTGAAGCAGCAGTTTTCAGACTTCTTGCCCGTGAAAGTATTGCAAGTGAATACCGGGTAAATTTTGAACGGGAAGATCATGCTTTTGAAATAACTATCCCAAAAGATTGGAACAGTTACCTGGCCAACCTGAAGAAAAAGCAGCGCCACGAAGTTAGGCGCAAACTGCGCCGCCTGGAAAATGAAACAGAAAACTATAGCTACAGGGTAATATCAGAAAAAAAAGATATAGAGCATTTTTTACCGCGGTTTTTGGAGCTCTTTGAGCAAAATCCCGAAAAAGCCGATTTTCTCACCGATAATATGGAACGCTTTTTTAAAACGCTAATCCTTGAAGCGGCAGATGAAGGGCTGGCGCGTTTTGGCCTGTTGGAGGTAGAAGGAGTTACTGCTGCTGCTATTTTGTATTTTGAGTACAAAAAAAGAGTTTACCTCTATAACAGCGGATATAGCTCCGATTATGCAAGCCTGAGCTCCGGATTGCTATCGAAAATTCTTTCGATCAAGGACAGCATCGAAAAAGAACAGTCGGTTTATGATTTTCTTAAAGGCCGGGAAGTTTACAAAAGCCGCCTGGGTGGAAAGGCAGTACCAATATACAGGGTAGAAATTTATCTTTAATAAGTTAATATTAACTACTGAGCCAAAGGATATTCGCCTATATTCACTTTGAAGTTTCTCCAGATTTAGTTTTGTTAGCAGCTTCACCGGTTTACAAAAATTGCTTTTAAGTGCGGGGGGAATGAAGATATAGATTCGCTGCGACTGGCTTTTTTAAGTATACACAGCTCCCCCGTGGGCAAGGCGGGAAGTAAAGATACCGGTGGCATGAGCACGTACCTGAGAGGCCTGTCAGGAGCCCTGGCCAGTAAGGGACACCGGGTGGATATTTTTACCCGCCAGGAATGTGCCGGGAAAGAAAGAGTTGAACAGATTTCCCCCCGTGTTCGCATTATTTCAATTGATGACGGGCAGGGAATGCTTGATAAATATGATATTTTCCCTTACAGTGAACTATTGGCAAAAAGGATTAACGATTTTCGTGGGCGGGATAAACTCAGGTACGATTTAATCTTCAGCCACTACTGGGTTTCAGGCTGTGTTGGCAGGATACTAAAGGAATACTGGGGCCTACCACACTTAATCATGTTTCACACGCTCGGTATTGTAAAAAACGAGGCGTGTCCCGGTGAAGCGGAGCCGCCGGTCAGGCTGCGTGAAGAAGAGCGGCTTGCCCTGGAATGTGATGCTGTTATTACTGCTGCCCAGTTGGAGAAGGATAATGTTTTAAGATGTTTCAACATTCCTGTCGGCAGGGTTAAAGTTATCCCCTCAGGCGTTGATAGAAATCTTTTTAATCCTGAAGCGGCAAACCGGGGTAAGTTACCGTTTTTGAAAGAGCTATTAAAAGATGATTTTAAAATTATCCTTGCGGTGGGACGCATAGAGCCAGTTAAGGGCTTTGAACTTGCAGTGGAAACTATAGCCCTGACAGCAAAAACAGAAAAAGTTAGACTGCTAATTGCTGGTGGCGATGGCAGCAGCGCAAAGAAGGTCCAATCTTTAATAGAAAAGGCAGAAATACTTGGTGTCAGTGACTACCTGTTTTTTGCCGGCCTGGTCGATCATGAGCAGATGCCATTCTATTACCGGGCCGCATCAGCTACAATTATTCCATCTTTTTATGAGAGTTTCGGTTTAACTGCCCTGGAATCAGTTGCC
>SKWE01000126.1 GCA_007129055.1 Syntrophomonadaceae bacterium | reverse complement strand
TCTTCGGCAGTTTCTGCTTCGGTCATCTCTTCGGCAGCCTTTTTCTCGGATTCTTCTTTTGCTTTAGCTGCTTCACGCTCTGCTTTTTCAATCGCTGCCGCGAACTCTTGTTCGGTCGCACGAACGATCATGTAGCGCATGACTGAGTCAGTTACTTTAAAATAATGCTCGAGCTCTGGAATAATTGAACCTTGTGCGGTGAAGTAAACTAAATAGTAGTGGCCATCATGGAGTTTGTTAATCTCGTAAGCAAGTCTGCGTCTGCGCCAGTCAAGAATGATATTTACAGAACCGCTACCTTTCTCGATTTCGCTGGTCAGTCCGCCCAGTATTTCTTCATGCTCTTCTTTTTCCAGCTCAGGGCTGATTATCAGCATGATTTCATATCTTTCCATCTTTATCACCTCCCTTTGGACTAATGGCCCCTCCTGATGAGGAGCAGGGAGCGAATCGCTTCGCTAACCTCGCTAATAATAGCATAATTTATATCCAGAGGCAAGCTAAACTGCAAAGGCCTTTCTAATCCTGGTACGCAGGTCCCTGCTTTATTAACTCCAAAATTCCTTTAACTATTCCTGCAAGCGGTACAGCCAGCACCATACCCAAAATCCCTGCCAGGCTGCCACCTGCTAAGATTGATACAATAATTGTTATTGGTTTAAGCTTTAACACTTTTCCGAGCAGCACCGGAGCCAGGAACATCCCGTCCAATATTTGTACTGCAACATAAATAATTATAACCACTACGGGAGACGGTGTTAGAGGAGAAAAACTTAGCAGAACTGCCGGAACTGCTGCGATGTATGGGCCCAGGTATAAAATGAAGTTAAAAATCCCTGCCAGCAGGCCTAATAAAAGGGCATAGGGCATACCGACAATCGACAAAATCACACCGGTAACCAACCCTACAATGAAACACCTAACCAGGGACCCCCGGATAAAGATTCCTACATTGGCATCAATAATACTAATCACTTCTTCTGCGAGCGCCCTTCTGCTTACAGGCACAAGGGCAATTATTTGTTCCCTGACAGATCTAAAATCATAGAGCAGATAAAATACCAGGAAAAGAACCAGGAAGAAATCAACCGCTCCCCCTATCAATGACATTGAGGCCTCGGCGATATATTCAACTGCCTGGTGAAGATTATCTGATAAATTAAGGAGGAAACTTCTAACTTCTTCTTCGATATCCAGGCTTATAGTTTGCTGTGTAAACCAGGAAAGGAAATCCTGAAAACGGCTCAAATAGTGAGGGAAGCTTTCAGCCAACTCAATTGACTCATTATAGATAACCGGTACAAGCAAGCTGACGACGAACACACAAAACAATAAGAATACGATAAAGACTAACCCTGTTGCAAGCCCGTGGTTGAGGCGAAAACGGCTTTTTATATAGACTAGAAGCGGTTGCAGTATGTACACGATCAGGGCACTCACCAGAAGCAGGCCAACTAACCATGACAAGCTTCGCAGCAGCCATACCGCACCAATTAAAACAAGTAATAGAATTATCACCCGCAATGTAAGAGCCCACTGCTTATCCACTGGCTATACCCCCAACTTAACTGCGAAAACGGAAATAGAGGACATCTCCTTCTCGAACATTGTACCCTTTACCTTCCACACGGGCAAGCCCCTTATCCCTTGCTGCAGCCAGACTTCCCGTATCAACCAGATTTTGATAATTAACAACTTCCACATTGATGAAACCCTTCTCCATATCAGTATGCACATTTCCGGCAGCTTTCAGGGCGGTTATTCCATCAGGAACAAGCCATGCTCTTGCCTCTGTGCCTTTGACCGTAAAAAAAGTGATAAGCTTTAAAAATGAAAATGCTTCTTTTAACAGCTTTTCTGTCTGACTTTCCTGCAAGCCATATGCCTGTAAAAATGGTTCTCTTTCCGCGTGAGGAAGGTCGGTTAAATCAGCTTCAAGACGGGCACAAATAGTAACAACCACGCTGCCCTCCGGGAAGAAGCCTGTATCAGCCGAAAACAGGTGCTCCTCTGATACATTGTAGATGTAAATGACGTCTTTCAGGGTTAAAAGAGAAAGGTTGTCTAAAAAGAGGTTGTCATCTCTTTGAATATTCATGACCCGCAAGGGCAGGCCCTTGTCCAGGTGTTGTTCCATGCGGTTTAAAAGTTCAAGTTCTTGCTGCGCATCCTTATCGCCGCTTTTTAACTTTGGTAGAACTTTTTCCCTACGCCTGCCGATAACTTCCATGTCGGCCAGGGCAAGCTCCAGGTTAATAACTTCCAGGGCTTCACGGGGACTTTCTACTTCCAGGCCGCTGCCGCCATAGCTTCCAAGAACATGCATGAGCAGGTTCACGTTTCTAAGATGACCAAGAAACTGGTTGCCCATCCCCTCGCCCTTGCTTGCACCCTTCACAAGGCCAGCAACATCAATAACTTCCAACGTGGCGGGAGTAACTTTTTCTGAAGAACATACGGCAGCAAGTAATTCTAAACGGGGATCGGGGATCGGCAGGATAGCCTTATTGGGGTCAACTGTAGAAAAAGGGTAATTTTCAATTGTTACATCCTGCGCAGTAAGGGCTTTAAAAAGAGTTGACTTGCCAGCATTGGGTAACCCGACAATACCGCAACTCCAGGCCAACAACAACCCCTCCCTAAGCTTCGTTATTCTCCATGCCGTCGTCAGATATAATATTCTTAACCCTGCGCTCAAAACGCGAACGGGGAATCAGAACACTGCGACCGCAATTTTCACATTTAATCCTTATATCCATACCGATCCGGATAATACGCCAGCAGTTAGCTCCGCAGGGGTGACCCTTTTTCATCATTACCAGTTGATCGATATGGTACTGGCTCATAAGTAGTCTCCATGTTTAAAGCTTATCGACAGTGCCTTTTATCTGATCCCTTACTGACTCAATCTCCTGGTTGCCATCAATCCTGGCCAAAACGTTTCTACCCTCATAAAAATCAATTAAAGGCGCAGTTTGATTCTTATATACCTCAAGCCGTTCTTTCACTGTTTCCAGGCTGTCGTCTGCCCGCTGGTATAAGGCGCCGCCACACTCATCACATACATTTCTAACTTTAGGAGGCTTATGTGTGACGTGGAAGTTTGTCCCGCATTCGGAACAGACCCTTCTTCCTGTCAGGCGTTCAATCAATTCTTCCTCTGCAACTTCGATCAGTAATACGCAGTCAACTTTTTTCCCGGTATCAGGCAAGACCTTTTCCAAAAAAGTGGCCTGCTCTACAGTCCTTGGAAATCCGTCAAGCAGCGCGCCTTTTTCGCAATCAGGCTGTTGGAGCCTGTCTTTCACTATCTCAACAACAAGTTCGTCTGGAACCAGTTGCCCAAGGTCCATGTATTGTCTGGCCTTTTGTCCTAAACCGGTCCCTTCTTTAACTGCGTTGCGTAAGATGGCTCCTGTCGATATGTAAGCAAGACCATAGTCTTCAACCAGCTGCCCTGCCTGGGTTCCCTTACCTGCACCGGGGGGGCCTAATAGGATTAATAACATTGTTATACCTCACTTTTCGTACTTTATAAAAATCTATATCACTATAGTTGCTTCATTAAACTCCTGGATTCAGCAGCTGTGCTATTCAAACACTACGATCGATACAACAGAAACGACACAACCTCAGGCGCGAAGCAAAGGTTAAAGCAAGGGCTATACATTTTCACTTTTTGTGCTATCATTAAAAACCCCTGCACTTTTTCGTCTATCTTTGGCATCTGCATCAATAGGTTTGTAACTCCATTCCCGTCTTTCGGGTTGAACTTCCTGCGGCACATCTTTTAGTTTAAGCTCTGTACCTTCTTTTAGCTTCATCTCCATGTTCCCTGATATAACAGCGCCTTCTTCTATCATCAAATCATTAGCCTTAAAAGTGCCGATTGCTGAAGCAGTTTTTTTCAGTTCTAACTTGCCTTCTGCTTCCAAGAGTCCGGCGTACTGACCGGCAATAGTTATGTGTCTGGCTTTTATCTCTGCCTCCACTTTGCCGCTTTCCCCAATGATTAAGTCACCTTTATTGGTAACTTCCCCTTCAACCGTGCCATCAATGCGAATTAAACCTTTACCGTTTATTTTGCCGCTGAAACTGCACTCTTTACCAATTATTGTATCAATTTTATCTGGCGGTGTTTCAAGATTATCTTTTTTAAACACAAAATCTCCTCCTTGCGCTTTCTTATTTCTTCATGTAGTTAGCAGGGTTAACCGGTGTTCCTTTACGATGCACCTCGTAGTGCAGGTGTGTGCCGGTAGTTCTACCAGATGCGCCCATATAGCCTACAACCTGTCCTCTTTCGACCTCCTCACCAACACTGACGGCAAAATCTGAAAGGTGTGCATATAGCGTTTCGTAATCATATCCATGATCTATAATCACCATATTCCCATAACTTCCACGATAGCCAACAAAGATAACCTCTCCTGGCGCTGCCGCCCATATTGCTGAGCCATGTGCACCTATTAAATCTACGCCCATATGAAACTGGTAGCCGCTTGCATATGGAATCCGGCGCACACCAAACCCTGAAGCAAACCTTCCGCGGGCAGGCCATATAGAAGGCTTTGCATCAGCTTTTTCGACATATTCACCTACAGTATCTAATGCAATGACCTTTTCGGGAACAACGCTTTGCAAAACTGTTAAGTTGCCTACAGCACGGTCAAGAACACCGCCTGTTGATGAACGACTGCTGTAAAGACGCACTGTTTCACTATTATTGCCCGCAGCATTGACGGTTTGGGGATAGTGGTTGTTAGGATTGCGTTCATAGCTGTTGTGCAGTTCCTCGTTTAGAGTATTAGGGTCAAGCTCAAGCCTTTCTGTAACCATATCAACCAACTCGTCAATTGCATATATCTGCTCCATCATTCTTTCCGTCTCAATTGCGAGAGCGTCAATTTCTTCCTGCTGCGCCCTGTTTACCTCTCTCAGAGCTTGAGCCTCCTGGGCCTGTGCGGCAGCCTTCAGGTAGGCAAAACCAAGAGCACCGAGCCCGGCAACAGCAAGCACAAGCAAGGCAACAGCAGCCTGTACAGCATATAACGGAAGCCTCAGACTGTATGTTGCCTCTTCAGAATGCGGAACAATCATTATAGTAAAACAGCGCTTTTCATTATCCTTTGAC
>SKWE01000019.1 GCA_007129055.1 Syntrophomonadaceae bacterium | reverse complement strand
TAAGTGTGGCGCCCCTGCAGATGCCCATAGGCAAGGAAGCCAACTTTAAAGGTGTGGTGGATCTTGTCAAGCAGAAGGCTATAATGTTTTCTGAGGACGGTAAGAAAATCCAGGAAGAAGAGATCCCCGCCGATCTCGTTGATCAGGCCCAGGAGCTTCGGGAAAAACTTATTGAAGCAGTTGCCGAGGCTGAAGACAGTCTGCTCGAAAAATATCTCGAAGGCGAAGCTCTTACTGATGAAGAAATTAAGAAAGGCCTCCGCCAGGGAGTGCTTAGCGGCAAAATAGTTCCCGTACTGTGCTGTGCTTCTACCAGCAACTATGGAACACTGCCCCTGCTGGATTTAATTAAGAGCTACCTACCTTCGCCACTGGACCAGGAAGAAATGAAAGGTGTTAAACCGGGCAGCGATGAAGAAGTGGTACGTAAGCTGAAGCCCGAAGAACCTCTTTCTGCCTTTGTATTTAAGACTCTCGCCGACCCCTACGTGGGACGGATTAACTATTTCCGCGTCTACTCCGGAATGATTAAGCCTGACAGCCAGGTTTATAATTCCACCAAAGATATAACTGAACGATTCGGACAGGTCTTTTCAATGCGCGGTAAGAACCAGGTCACTATGGATGAAGTGGCCACAGGAGATATTGCTTGCGTAGCCAAGCTGCAGGAAACAGCAACAGGCGATACGCTGTGTGATAGCAGCGCTCCGATTGCCTTTCCGCCGCTTAACTTCCCCGAACCGGTTATATCTTTTGCTGTTGAACCCAAAACAAAAGGCGATGAGGAAAAGGTTGGAACCGGCCTGGCCCGCTTTCTTGAAGAAGACCCGACCTTCCATCTAGAAAGAAGGGTTGAAACCAAGCAGACTATCATATCGGGCCTTGGTGAACTACACCTTGAAATTATTGTCAGCCGTCTATCGCAGAAGTTTGGTGTTGAAGTAGATCTTTCCACCCCCAAGGTTCCTTACAAGGAAACCATTACCGGGCAGTCCAAGGTGGAAGGAAAGCATAAGAAACAGTCCGGGGGACGCGGTCAGTTCGGACACGTATACCTGGAACTGGAACCGGCTGAAACTGGCCAGGGCCTGGTATTCGAAAACAAAATTTTCGGCGGCTCAGTTCCCCGCCAGTACATCCCGGCAGTTGAAAAAGGTGTTAACGAGGCGATGGAAGAAGGCGTTGTAGCCGGCTATCCTGTTGAGGATATAATTGTCAGGCTGGTTGACGGTTCATACCATACAGTAGACTCTTCTGAAATGGCTTTTAAAATCGCCGCTTCGCAGGCTTTCAAGAAAGGTATGGAGCAGGCTAAGCCTGTCCTGCTTGAACCGATCATGAATATAGAAGTAATTGTACCCGAAGCTTTCATGGGCGATATTATGGGTGACCTGAACAGCAAGCGCGGCCGCATCCAGGGCATGGAGCCCGAAGACGGGCTGCAAAAAATTAAAGCCCAGGTGCCGATGGCCGAAATGTTTAAGTACTCAATCGACCTGCGCTCAATGACCCAGGGTCGCGGCTTCTTCTCGATGAATTTCTCCCACTACGAAGAAGTTCCCCACCAGGTAGCCGAGCAGGTAGTGGCAGCAACCCAGAAGGAGAAAGAAGAAGAATAGCATTGACATTTTCTCTGCCGCTGGCATAGAATACATAAAGTGATACACGGTGCCGCGAGAGCGGAGAATAGGGAATCGGGTGAAAATCCCGGACGGACCCGCCACTGTAACGGGGAGGAACCACCAAAACCACTGTCTGAAATAGACGGGAAGGGGTGGGGACATTGAACCGTAGTCAGGAGACCTGCCTGGTATTTTTTGAACGAAGGATGATGGTAAAGTCCTCAAGTGATTATGCTTGGGGGCTTTTTTGTTTTTAAATAACAGATTGGAGGAATAAGAAAGTGGAAAAACTGAAGAAAACCCTGGAAATGATTAAACCGGCTAATAGCAAAACCGTCGAGGCGGCTCAGAAACATCTGGACAACCTGACTAAGCCGCCGGGAAGCCTTGGAGTGTTGGAAGATATCGCAAAGAAAATCGCTGGCATCACCGGTGAGGTAAAACCTTCACTACCAAAAAAAACCTGTATCTTGCTGGCAGGAGATCATGGCGTTACCGATGAAGGTGTCTCAGCTTTCCCCAAGGAAGTAACCCCGCAGATGGTGCTGAACTTTTTAAATGGTGGAGCTGCCATGAGCGTTCTTAGCAAGCATGTAGGTGCTGAACTAATTGTAGTTGATATAGGCGTTGCCGCAGATCTTCCTGACCATCCCCTGCTGGTTAAAAAGAAATTAGCATATGGAACCGCCAATATGGCAAAAGGGCCGGCCATGACCCGTGAACAGGCGATCCAGGCCATTGAAACAGGAATTGAGGTTGCCGAAAAATGCCTGCAGAACGGAACAGGCATCTTCGGAACAGGGGAAATGGGTATTGGTAACACTACTCCCAGTACGGCTATTACTGCTTTTTATCGCGGCAGCGGTGTTGCCGGGGTTTGCGGGCGTGGCACAGGTGTTGATGATGAAAGCCTAAAACTGAAAGTGAGGGTAATCGAAAAGGCTATTGACTTAAATAAGCCTGACGGTGATGATGCCCTTGATGTTCTTTCCAAGATTGGCGGATTTGAAATTGCCGGGATGGCAGGCGTAATGCTGGCCGCTGCAGCCAACAGCAAACCTGTTTTAATTGACGGATTTATTTCCGGGGCTGCTGCCCTGATAGCCTCAAAACTACAGCCGCAGGCAGTAGATTACATGTTGGCATCCCACCTGTCGGAAGAACCGGGGCATGCTGCAACCCTGGAACTGCTTGGCCTGCAGCCTTTCCTGCGGATGAAGATGCGTCTTGGAGAAGGAACCGGGGCTGCACTGGCCATGAATATTGTAGACGGCGCACTGAAGATTGTGCATGAAATGGCCAGCTTTGCCGATGCCGGTGTATCAAACAGGGAGTAACTACTTACAGTTACTAAACCGGGCTTCAGCGCACTTGATCAAGCGCGGTGCCTTAATAAAGCCAATTATTCTTATTGAAAGGGGCCTGACCTTTACCAGGCCCCTTTCATATTCATTTTCGCAGCAATAGTCTTTTTAGCTTTCCTGTAACTTTGCCCATTATCAGGCGGCTAAATGTAAATAGCGGTTTTGGATCATCAGCGGCCCAGATAGCGTGTGCTTTTCGGTGTGCAAGCCAGGGTTTGATTATTTCCTTTAATGAGAGCTGCCCCTTTTTAAGGTAAGCCACTATGCTTATTGCATCTTCATAAGCGTGCCAGAAAGCCCAACCTGTATTTTCAGCCAGGTGATAAGGCGCCAGGGGCTCCCCGATAAGATCCCTGTACATGATGTAGGTAAACGGTATACCGCAGCGGTCAAACAGCACATTTAAGGTGCTTAAACGGGCATTAATTTCAATCAGGTAGTACTTGCCATCCTTAGGGTTTTTCTTGAATTCAATTTCCCCGTAGCCCCGGTAGTTAATCCGCAGCATATAGTCCAACCCCAGCTCTATTAAAGCCGGGTCGTAAAACTGGCGGGTCAGGGTCGACGACCCAAAGTTAATTGGGAACTGGCGCAGTTTTTGGCCGCTAAAAGTGTGAGTAGCCCTGCCTTCGCGATCTACGTATACGTCGAAAACATACATCTGATCATCAAAGCCCGGGATGACCTCCTGGACCATAACCTCCAGGTTGCTGTCCCTGGCAGTTTCCAAGGCAGAGATCAGCTGGGTGCTGTCGCTGGCAAATAGACATTTTTGGCGAAACACTTTAACGAATTTATGTGACAATGCGGGCTTGATAATGCAGGGGTAAGGAATACTTTTTGTAATCTCCTCCAGGTTGGAGTTTTGGTCAACGATAAACGTTTTCGGCATGCGCAGATCAAATTCTTCAGCAACCAGGGCCAAGCCCTTTTTATCGATGATCTTTTCTAGTAATCCATTTCCTGTATCCGGGAAGATATAATATTTGGATAGCTGGTCTGAGTAGCGGGAAACAGTTAGAGCATAATTGTCTGCAGTAGCCATTAAAACCGGTTTTTCTGAAAACTCTTGACCCAGTTCAAGCAGAAACTCTGCCAGCCCGGTTTCATCCTGATTAACGTCCGGGCAATGAATTTTACGGGTAACGTAGCGTGATGCAAGGGCATACGCTGTGGGAAAATGGTAGTCCAGGGCGTAAACCGGCACTCCCCGGCGGCCCAGGGTTCTGATTGCTCCAAGAGCGGTGTAAAAATTGGCCCCCAACATTACAACTGGTGTTTGCATAATTGCTGTAACTCCCCGGTAGAATTTATTATAATGCAACTCTATAGTTTCCAAATTCATTTTGCAACTACTTTTAATCCTAAATATGCAATTTGTCCGGTATGATATAATTTACTATATTATAAGCTGTTACGGAGATGATTTGTTGAAACGGAAAAAACTAGCGGTTATTTTTGGCGGCCGGTCCGGTGAACATGTTGTATCGCTCCGCTCTGCTGCTTCGGTCATGGAAGCTGTAGACCAGGAAAAATACGAGATTATTGCGGTGGGTATTACCAGGCAGGGAGCCTGGATAACCGGCCCGGATGCCTGGCTTGCATTATGGGAACAGCGGGATTACCGAGAAGCTCAACCGGCTGCATTGCTGGCTGATCCTGAAAAGCCGGGACTGTTGATCCAGGGAGACAGTTCGCCGAATGAATGGTTATATCAGCCCCTTGATATTGTATTTCCCGTGCTGCACGGCACCTATGGGGAGGACGGCTCAATCCAGGGTTTAATGGAGATGGCCGGGCTGCCGTATGTAGGTTCCGGCGTGCTTGGCTCCAGTACGGGGATGGATAAGGTAATGATGAAGCAACTTTTTCAGCATAACGGCTTGCTGCAGGCATCATATCTTTATTTTTGCCGCAACCAGTGGTTAGGCGACCAGGCTTCATGGCAGTCCAGCGTTGAAAATGAACTTGGGTTTCCCTGTTTTGTCAAGCCGGCCAACCTGGGCTCAAGCGTTGGTATATCGAAGGTTCAGTCCGCGGAAGATTTTCCGGCAGCTGTAGAGGAAGCGCTGCTCTACGATGATAAGGTTATTATTGAGGAATATGTTAAGGGAAGAGAAATTGAATGTGCAGTTATCGGCGACCTGGAGGCAGAGGCTTC
>SKWE01000002.1 GCA_007129055.1 Syntrophomonadaceae bacterium | reverse complement strand
TCTTCTGGATTATCACACTATCAATCCTTATGCTTGGTGGTGGAGCTTTTATTGCTCAGAGCGGCCTGATTAAAGCTGCTTTCGAGCAAGTTCCTGTGGATGAAAATCAAGTTCTCCCCACGGAAGTTCAGATTGAGGAAGAGCCTGAAAAACCAATCTGGGCACCTAAAATACCCGTCACTCATACAAATATTTTACTGCTGGGACTCGATAACCAGGGAATGTGTGATACAGTCATGGTTATCAGCTATAACATGGAAACATTTGACAGCACGATCATTTCTATTAAACGTGACACCTATGTAAGTAAACAGACCTGGGGTCAGGATGATTCGGGCCAAAACCATTTGGCCTGGGCCAACCAGCAGGGCATGGGCCAGGAAAGAGATTTTCATGCAGGAGCCATGCTTACAGCCAAAACAGTTGAGGAACTTCTTGGAATAGACCTTCATGCCTATGCTTCTATCACCTTTGAAGGGTTCGTAGAATTAATTGACCTTATTGGCGGTGTTGTAGTTGATGTAGCCCCTGAATTTGCCATACGCCAGGGAACCACCTTGCCATCAGGTAGACAGCGTCTTAATGGTGAACAGGCCCTGATTTATGCAAGGCACCGTCAAAACCCCCGCATACCTGAACCAGGTTCGGACAGCCAGCATGGTGACCGTATCCGGCGCAACCAGAAACTGTTAAAAGCAATCCTGGAGCAATGTAAAACACTTGAAAGCAACGAACTAATTCTAATTGCCGATCAACTTGGCGACAGGCTCTATACTACACTCGGGGATTGGGATATACTTGAGCTGGCAAATGTACTTTATAATCGTGATTTACAGGCAGTAAAGTCGGTTATTCTACCCGGGGAAGGAAAGAGTGTTTACGAGGAGCAAATTAATACAGATATATATTACTTTTTCCTGGATTTCGAAAAAACAGACCTTATACTTGGGGAGCTGGGCCTAAAATGAGCAGGCGTAGAAAAAGTGAATACCATAGCAGTTATCGTAGAAGCAGAAGGCGTGCTAAAAAACGGAAAAGACAAATATTAGTATCCATATCAATAATTACTATTGTATTAATAGCTTTGGGTACCTCTCTTGCCCTGGGTTTCAACCCTTTTCTCGAAAGACAGTTACGCTTACAATTCGGTGACGCCTTTTTTAGCGATTTCAGTGATCTGCCTGAGGTTGGAGAAGGGGACGACCTTGAGAGTATTATTGAAAACTATGAGCCCACATTCGAAGCCCTGGAACAAAAAGCCATGGAAAGACTGGATAATCTTTTAACCTCGGCTTTAGATGAATACTACCAGCAGGAACGTGATGGAACGCTTGACCGTTTTGTGTTAACTAATAAATATATTCAGGCTGGCAGAATACTTGAAAAAAACGTGGATCAAACTTTTTATGAACTCCTTGATAAAATGAAAGACGAACTGTCTCGAAAGGGCTTACCAACTGAAATCACCGAAGAAATAGAAAAAGAGTACCAGGGTGCCAAGGATGATAAAAAGCGTGAGCTATTAAACAAACTGCGCAGCAAAGTGGGCAGTTAACACATTTAACATTGTCCGACTATCAGGCCTGGCCAAGGACTGCCTCCCTTAACTTATTCAATTTCTGTGACGCTTCAGCTGCACCATCGGCATGTACGGACATATAAAATTTCACTTTAGGCTCAGTTCCTGAAGGACGGACAGCAAACCATGACCCATCTTCCAGGGTGTAATGCAGCACCTGGGAAGTTGGAAGAGTTAAATCCTTTTCCTGGCCTGTATTGATATTCCATGTTCTGCCAACTTCATAGTCTCTTTTTTCTACTATTTTTAATCCAGCCAATTCATTGGGCAGTTCTTTATAGATATTTACATAGCGATCGGCTTCAGAAATATCTTTTAATTCCACAGTAAAAAGCTCCTCACTGTGATAACCATGATGTTTCTGTATTTGATCTAAAACCTGCAGCAGGTCTTCCCCCTGTTCCCTGTAATACGCAGCCATTTCAGCAATTAAAAAAGATGATATGGCAGCATCTTTATCCCGGACAAATGTCCCCGTCAGAAAACCACAGCTTTCTTCGTAACCAAAAACAAAATTTGGAGTGCCTTTTTCCTTAAACCCCTTAATCTTTTCACCTATATACTTAAAACCGGTTAGTGTTTCTATCGTTTGTAAACCGTAAAGGGCAGCAACTTTTTTGCCAAGATCTCCGGTTACAATTGTTTTAACCATTACAGGGTTTGCAGGTAAAGCGTTTCTTTTAAGCAGGTTACTGCATAGATATTCTATCAGCAGTGCGCCTACCTGGTTACCATTTAAGATCACATAATTCCCCGAACTGTCCCGAACTGCAGTGCCAACCCGATCACCATCAGGATCAGTAGCCAGAACCAGGTCTGCACCAATTTGGCGTGCCTTATCCAGCGCCATATCCAGGGCAGCGGGGTCCTCCGGGTTTGGCACTTTCACTGTCCGAAATTTAGGGTCAGGAACCATTTGTTCCTCCACCATGGTAAGTTCAATACATTCCATGCTATTCAGCAAGGTCGGTATATGAACTGCACCTGTTCCATGCAAAGGTGTGAAAACTACCTTCAGGCAGGAGCCAGGTTTACTCAAAGATAATGAACTAACTTTTTCCAGGTAACCCTGATCGATAGCCGGATCAATTATTTCAAGTAAGCTGAGTTCAACAGCTTCTGCATAAGTTACTGTTTTTACATCTTCAAATATATCAACTTTTTTAATAGCTTCTATGACATTGTCGACCAGGGGGCTCACCGCCTGACCGCCATCCGGCCCATAGATTTTATAACCATTATAATCTGGAGGATTATGGCTGGCGGTAATCACAATTCCTGCTGCACAACCAAGTTCCCGTGTCGTATATGAGAGCAGGGGCGTGGGTCGAACTCCATTAAACAGCAAAGCTTTGATACCGTTAGCAGCAAGCACGCGTGCAGCTGCTTCTGCAAGCTCTGACGATTGCTGCCTGGTATCGTAAGCTATAGCCACTCTATTTAAACCGCTGGCCCGATCAGCACCCGGTGGCGCTGAAGCAGGTGAAGAAGCAGTATAGTATGCTGTGGTTCTGCCGCCATCGTTACTTTCGGTACTAAGGCTTTTGATATAATCAGCCAATCCCTGGGTAGCCCTGCTAATTGTATAACAGTTTATTCTGTTCAATCCGGGGCCCAGCAAGCCTCTCATACCGCCCGTACCAAAGGCGACTTCCCGGCCGAAAAAGTTATCAATCAGTTCCTGGTTTCCCTCCATTGCTTCAAGCTCTTGTTTCATTTCAGGATCAAGGCCCGGAAAACTTACCCAGCGGGTATAATGGTAATCAGCGCTGCCCTTATTCTCTTCAGCATCATTAGTGATATTATCTAAAGGAACTTCTTCACTGCCAGAGCGGCCATAATCGTCTTCATACCGAATAATATCATCTTCTCCCAAATAATCGCCATTCTGAACTTCAATTATTGTAAGTGGTTCTTCTTTTTGATTCTCCATGCGGTGACGTGCGCCTTTTGGGATAAAAATGCTCTCCCCTTTCTTTACAACAATCTGCTCTTCGTCCCTGGTAACAAGCGCTTCACCTTTAACTACAACCCAGTTTTCAGCCCGGTGCTTATGACTCTGCAGGCTTAAACGCGCACCGGGATTTACATCGATGCGTTTAACCTGGTATGTGTCTTTTAATTCAAGCGACGTATAGCTACCCCAGGGGCGGTATACAGTTCGGTGTTCACGGGCTTCTGCTGCATTTTCATCCTTCAACCTGTCAACCACTTTTTTTACATCCTGTGTTTTCCTGCGATTACACACCAACACTGAATCTTCTGTATCAACAATGACAAGATCCTGTACGCCTACTGCACTGACCAGGCGCGATTTTGAAATTATCAGGCAGCCTTTGCTGTCTATTGATATTACCCTGCCCTGCTGGTAGTTGTTGTTTTCATCCCTTACTGCTATTTGGTGATAAGCTTCCCAACTACCTAAATCGCTCCAGTCAATATCTGTGGGTATCACAGTAACAGTTTCTGCTTTTTCCAGTATGCCATAATCGATAGATGTTTTTTCCATCTCGCTGTACAACGATTCCAGGTTGGTTAAACTTTTATAATCAATGCTGCTTAAAGTTTTATGCATCCCTGGAAGCAGTTTTTCATACTGTTTCATAAGAGCACCGACCTGGAATATAAACATTCCGCTGTTCCAGAGGTAGCGCGGATCGCCAAGATAAGCTTTGGCTCTTTGCAGGTTGGGCTTTTCTACAAATTTATCAACACGGTAGGTGTCATCCATCAATTTATCCCCACAGAGGATATAGCCATAGCCTGTTTCTGGATAGTTGGGGCGAATACCATACGTTACCATGCCATATTTTTTAGCCGCATCTTCACCGGCCTTAAGCAATAACCTAAAGCTATCACTGTCAGGAATGAGATGATCTGAAGGTAGAACAGCCATAATTGCATCAGGGCCCGCTTCATCTTTTAAAAAACCTGCTGCTAATCCAATAGCCGGGGCCGTGTTACGGGCCTCCGGTTCTTCCAGCAATCTAACAGCAGTCATCCCGATACTGTCGAGCTGTCGCCTTATTTCACCTGCCTGGTCAACATGGGTTACCACAATAATCTTTTCAGCCGGAACAGTACTAACTACCCTTATGACTGTTGCCTGGATCAAGGAAACCTCTTCCCCGGGCTCTTCTCTATCACCTGTCCTCGGTAAGGGCATGAACTGCTTAGGGTATAGTTCACGACTTAATGGCCATAGGCGGGTACCGCTGCCACCAGCTAAGATTATTGCATACATCTGGATCACCTCGTATAAATTGATTTCATTAAAGTCTAAGACTTGATAACCAGCTGCCTATCCTGTTGAAAAAGACCCTGGTGGGCAACCAGGTGAACCCTGTGCAGGGCCAAAAGGAGAGATACAGTAGATTCCGCTCCCTGGTTCTGATTTATACCGCCGGGCTGCAAACCATCGAAACAGGCTCCACTGGAGAAATCATAAAGCGGTTGCCGGACATCATTACTACCGAAAAACCAGTTGAAAGCCCATTCCATTTTTCTGAGCCATTCATCTTCACCTGTCAGGACGAATGCCTGGTAGCAAGCATCTACCAGGGCTGCAGCATC
The DNA here is from genome assembly GCA_007129055.1 of Syntrophomonadaceae bacterium. Lineage (GTDB taxonomy): Bacteria > Bacillota > Dethiobacteria > DTU022 > DTU022 > SLQM01. The sequence goes on along the minus strand of SKWE01000002.1, from coordinate 7 downwards.
TACAGGT